>CADCPP010000075.1 GCA_902803355.1 uncultured Lachnospiraceae bacterium
GCAGGAATTCATCCAGCGCTTCGCCGCGAACGCCTCCAAGTCCAAGCAGGCAACGAGCCGCAAGCGTGCCCTGGAAAAGATCCAGCTGGACGACATCCGTCCTTCCAGCCGCAAGTATCCCTATATCGATTTCCGCCCGGACCGCACGATCGGCAACGAGGTCCTGGAGGTCAGCCACCTGACCAAGTCTATCCAGGGCGTAAAGATCCTGGATGACATCAGCTTCGTGCTGCGCCATGACGACAAGGTCGCTTTCGTGGGCGCCTATGAATTCGCCAAGACCGTGCTCTTCCAGATCCTCATGGGCGAGATGGAGCCCGACAGCGGTTCCTACAAATGGGGCGTCACCACGAGCCGCGCCTACTTCCCTAAGGACAGCTCGGCCGAGTTCAAGGCGGACCTGACCATCACCGAATGGCTGACCGGCTACTCTCCCGTGAAGGACATGACCTACGTGCGTGGGTTTCTCGGCCGCATGCTCTTTGCAGGCGATGACGGCGTGAAGAAGCTGACCGTTCTTTCCGGCGGCGAGCGCGTGCGCTGCATGTTCTCGAAGATGATGATCAGCGGCGCGAACGTGCTGCTCTTTGACGAGCCCACCAACCATCTGGACATGGAATCCATCACGGCCTTAAACAACGGCATGATCAAATTCCCGGGCGTGATCCTCTTCACCTCCCGCGACCATCAGATCGTCCAGACCACCGCAAACCGCATTATTGAGATCATTCAGGGCAAGATCATCGACAAGATCACGACCTATGATGAATATCTGGCAGACGACGTCATGGCAATGAAGCGCATGGTCTACACTGCCTCCACCGAAGACTGACAGCACTTTCCATTTTGAAAGGAGAAACCACATGTCTAAATATTGCACAAACTGCGGCGCTACGCTGGATGACGACGCGCTCTTCTGTCCGGAGTGCGGAACCCGCATAGAAGCAGTCCCTGCCGCGGCTGCTTTGGCAGCAGAGGAGGCCCTCGCCCCGGAAAGCGATGCCGCGCAGGAAGAGATATCTGCCTCCATGCCTGAACCTGATCCCGAACCTTTTGCCGCATCCAGCCCTGCGCCGGAAGCCGGACCGGAGGTCCGGAAGCCTGAGCCCCCTCGTCCTGAGACTGTGCGTGCGGAACAGGTCACGCAGACCGCCGTGCCCGTGCCGCCGGCAGCTCCCCTGCCTCAGCCGGAACCCGCTCCCGAGCGGAGCAAGGAAATCAGCACTGCCGGTTATTTCTGGCTCATGCTGCTCTACAGCATCCCGCTGATCGGCTTCATTGCCATGCTCATCTTCAGCTTTGCCGCGAAGAACAAAAACCTGAGGAATTTCGGACGCGCACACCTCGTATGGATCGTGGTCTGCCTCGTCCTCACCATCATACTGGTCCTGACCAGCGCCATCCTGCTGCGGATCTACCACGTTGAGATCGACTGGGAACAACTTATGCAGAACCTCCGGAATCTGATTCCGGTGAAATAAGAAAGGAGTGCTTCTATGTCATTTTGTCCCAACTGCGGAAATAAACTTGACGGCGACCCGGCTTTCTGCCCCAGCTGCGGCACCAGACTGAAAGCGGCGAGATCGCAGAAAACGGATTATTCCGACGATCTGAAGAAAGCTGCCGAGACCCTGAAGGATCTGACCGATACCCCGGATACCACGGATCACTACGATCCCCGCGATATCTCCGAAAATAAGCTCATGGGGATCCTCTGCTATCTGAGCATTCTGTGGCTGATCCCCTTCTTTGTCGCGAAGGATTCCCCCTTTGTCCGCTTTCACTTAAATCAGGGCCTCCTGGTGCTCATCGTGGGCATTGCCAGCTCCCTTCTTCACTTCATTCCCGTCGTCGGCTGGGTCGTGAGCGTCGCCGCCTTTGCCCTGGCTGTCATCGGCATTGTTTATGTGTGTCAGGGAAAGGTCCAGGAGCTGCCCCTGATCGGAAAATACAAACTGCTGAGCTGAGCCCTGCTCTCCTCTCAGACAGGCAGAACGCGTCCTCTTTTGCGGACGCGTTTTTTTTGTAGATTGTCTGAAAAAACTATGGTACAGTATGAGTGGAAACGGAGACGAGGAGGCGAATCAACGATGGAACAGCAATCCTATTGCGCATTTATCAGTTACCGGCATGAATCGCCGGATCAGGAGATCGCGAAGGCGCTTCATACCGCGATCGAAACCTATGGCATCCCCGGAAGCGTTCGCAGACAGACCGGAAAAAAGCGCATGGGCAAGGTCTTCCGTGACCAGGAAGAACTGCCTTTATCGTCGGATCTCGGCGCGGACATCGAGGCAGCGCTGGACAGAAGTGAGTGGTTCATCGCGATCTGCTCGCCCCGCTATCTTGAAAGCAAATGGTGCCTCAGAGAACTCGAATATTTCATCGAACACAAGGGAAATGACCATGTGCTGACCGTGCTTGTCGAAGGCGAGCCAAAGGACAGCTTTCCGGAGATGATCCGTTTTGCCGAAAATGCCGACGGGACAAAAACGGAGATCGAGCCCCTGGCCGGCGATGTACGCGCCGAAACGCTCTCAAAGAGCATCGCCAGGCTGAAGAACGAAAAGCTGCGCCTTCTCGCGCCGATGCTTGGGCTGGGCTTTGATGATCTGAAGCGCCGCGCGAGGCAGCGGAAGATCCGCATCACGGCAGCCGTAAGCTTGGCGACACTCGTCGCTGCCGCAGCACTGACGACATTTCTGATCATCAATCACAATCGCAGCGAAGCGCTCCGGCGCGAGGCGGAGGAGCAGGCAAGCATCGCAGCGGAGCAGTCAAGGCTGGCTGCAGAAGAACAGAGCCGCGCCGCGGAAGAACAGCGCCGTGCCGAAGAGGAGCAGCGACGTGCCGAGGAAGAGCGCAAAAACGCGGTCAGAAACGATCTCGGCGAGCGGATGGAGCGTGCGCGGGCAGCCCTCGACCAGGGAGAAAAGCGCGAGGCGGCACGGATCCTTGCAGACGCCCTCGACATCAGCGAGCAGAACGAAGGAATGCGCCGCGATGAGCTTCTTGCCCTGATGCGCCGCACGATGTACATCGAACCGTTCTCGCTCGTCTCCCGTTTCAACAATCAGAACATGCAGCTGCTTTACATCGAACCATCGCCGGACGGCACGCGGGCAGTCGGCGTGGTCAACAACAACTCGATCGCCATGGTCGACCTGGTGCAGAACGAGATCCTGTATACCGTAACCGCGGAGAACGCGATCATGATGCGGCCGCACTTTTCCGAAGACGGCACGCGTTTTCTGGCCGACTGCGATTACGGACGCTTCGTGCAGGTCTGGAATACGGAAGACGGATCGGAAGCCTTCCGCTACATGAGCAAGGCGAACAAGCCCTATGAGATCATGAACGTCTGCTTCTGGAAAGACAGCCGGACGCTCCTCCTGCAGGATGCGGACAAATTCCTGCTGGTCGATGAAGCCGGCAGCGAGAAGCTGTTCTATACCGTGGGCACGCAGATGGACGATTACGATCCGGACAATAATTTCCTGACGCGCCTGATGGACGCGCCTCTGGATAAGATCTTCACGAACGTTGCAGACGGCTATGCCATGCAGATGCTGGTATCACCGAAACGGGACCGCGTCGTCCTGACCGGCAAGGCCGGCGAGACCGCGGTCATCGTGCTGGACGGCGAGGGAAAACGCCTGTTCATCCCGGCTCTTCCGAATGATCCGGACTGCAAGATGCCGGGGACCTTTGCCGATAAATGGGCCCTCTCGCCGGATGGGAAGACGCTGTGCCTCCTGTCCATGTACCATGTCATTGCCGGATGGGACATGAGCAGCGGGAACATGCTGTTCATCGACTGGATCGAAGGGACCTCCTCCTGGGATATGCCGTCACAGCCCATCTTTTCACCCGATTCATCGCGCATCGCGTACACCTTCGGTCCCACGCTGTATGTTTCCGACGCCAGAACGAACGAGGGGATCGTGACAGCGAATATCGACGACACGAGTTATACGCCCTCGCTCTCCTTCTCTTCCGACGGCAAGCACCTTCTCATGACCAACGAAGCCATGTTCATCATCAATGCGGAGACCTGGGTCCCGGAACTCATCGAATCTGCGGAAGGGACGAACTACAACGGCATCGTTCCGATGGACAGCATGGTGCTCTGCTCGCGCTATGACGGCGTGATCAACTTCTACAGTCTGCCGAAGCTTGCCTCCGTCACGGAAGAGGCCGGTTTTGCGGGAGCGCTCCTCGAACCGTATCTTGCGCAGCGGGCGGTGGAATGCGTTACGCTCTTTGGTCAGCACGAACTCTCTCCCACGTTTAAGGAGACCAATTTCTACAAGGATTATCCCTCCCGAATGGCTTTCTCTCGTGACGGAAGCACCGCTGCGATCGTATACCCGGACGGGACCATCGAACTGTTTGAAACGCAGGGGGACGGCAAGGTGGCCGATACGATAGGCCAACTGTACACCTACATCAACGCGGTAGCGATCACCGAGGACCGCCTGATCGCGATCGATATGGACACGCGCATGATGGTCTATAACATGAAAACGAAGTCCGTGGAAAAGATCTGGAAGAACGAAACACAGTACTCCTCGTTTTCTTTCAACGCGGACGCCAGTCTGATGACAGCGCTGTGCGAAGGAAAAACAAAGATCGATGTCTTCGATCTGAATGACGGGTGCCGGCTGCTCTTCTCTCTGCACGCCGATGAACCGTTCTCGGAAGCGACATTTTCCGAGGACGGTGCGTATGCAGTCGGGAAGACTGAGTCCGGTTCTTATGTGATCGGGGATCTGTTTGCCGATGAAGAGGCGCTGATCACGCGCCTCCGCGTATTCGCGGCGGGCACGGAGTGATCCTCCGGATCGTATCACAAATTAAAATCAGCCGTATTGTCACGCTGGTAGGAGCACCAGTTGACATTCTCGATCAATTCCTCGCGGGCGATGAGAAGAAGCAGACCGGGCGTCTCGCCGAAGCGGTCAATGCGGTCAAGGACCGTCCGGTAAAACTGCTCCATTCTGACATGGTCGGACGTTACCCGCGGCAGCGACAGGCGGCCGTAATAGTTCGAGATGAACAGCGCTGCCGCCGAAATGCTGCCGAGAAGCAGCCCCCACAGCGTACGGTATGTCTGTGCCCCTTCGATCTGCCCGGAGAAAGGCAGAAGGCCGCCCCAGACCAGCTCAAATACCAGCACGGCCAGATACAGCAGAATACTGATCCGCAGGGCAGCGCCGACGATCCTCTCGCTTCCTTTAAAGGAACGTTTTGAGCGTTCGATCGCCCTCTGATGGTAGCGGTGCTGCTGCTCCACCCATACGTCACGTATGCGGTGGACGGCAGCCGGCTCCTCTGCGGCAGCACAGGCATTTAACGCCGCAGCGACCCATGCCGCCTCGCTCTTCACCGCCCACGGAAGAATATCCGCGGCGGATCCGCCTCTGCCTGCGTAGCGCAGAAACGCCTGTACGCGCAGTCCTTCCGCAAGCATCCGGTATTCCAGATAGCGCCTGTGCGGCGCGGAGCGCCTCTCGCGGTGCTGCAGGATCCAGGCAAGCAGCAGCATGGCCCCGCAGACCAGGATCATCGGGTGCAGGCCGGCCTCATCGTAAAGCAGAAAAGCGACCGTGATGACCGTGCTGATGATCGCAAAGGCAGCCAGGATCTTTCGATACATTCCCGCAAAGCGGATGCTTAAGGCATCCGCTTTTGCATACAGCGTTTCCATCCGGTCCAGGCATTCATCTGCTTCCCGTTCCGCGGGCAGGAGCGCATGCTGCGCCGGCGTTTCTTTTCCCGCAAGTCTGTTGAACTCATCGCTGCGTGTAAGGATCTCCTCAAAAGCGGCCTGATCGCCAAGAAAACTTACTTTTCCCGCATCTGCGGCATCATCAGCCCCGATTCGCGGGGTCTGAACCTGCCATACGGGGCAGCTTCCGCCAAGCGGGATAGCGGTTTTCGCATCATAGGCGCCTTCCAGGGCAAAACGAACGGTATCAGCGGTTCCGCAATGCGGCGCAGCGGTTTCCTTGCCGTCCCAGAGCGCAAGCAGCACGTGGGCATGCGCCGCCACATAGATGCCGGCCTGCCGGTAGGCAAAGTCTCTGTCCGGCGCAGGCGGCGCCTGCTCTGTCTCCGGCGCGGTAAAGCACGCTTTCGCAGCGCTGCAGAGGGTTCTGAAGCGCTGAAGATCTTCCCCGGAAAAGTCCTTCTCATACTCTTCCTTTTCCATCGGAAGGACCGCGATCAGCGGGATGGACAGCCTGAGCGCCGCCTCGGCGCAAAGCTGGTCCGCCCCCTGCGCAAGACTGTTCAGCATCACGATCCCGGAATGCGGACATTGATCGCGCAGTTCCCGGAGGATCTTTTCCACGGCGCCCGAAAGCAAGTCGCGGTCTTTGGTTCGGATGTCCCGATGTCCTGTCACGCCGACAACGATCGGGACCGTACCCTGCAGTGCCATATCGTCTCCTTTTTCAGTCGAGCCTGTAGATGCGCAGTCCGTCAAACTTACGGATCAGTTTCAGCATGGAATTGAAGGGCTTCCAGTCCTTGCCCTGATCTTCCTCGGACAGCTGCAGATAATGCCGGGCGATCTCCAACTCGCCGAAATCACCGTTCATGCACAGCTTGTGCTGCCGCAGCTGTTCGCGCAGGGCGGCGCGGTCTGTTTCACTTCCGACAGCGGCAGTCTCGTAAAGATTTCCCGCAGTCCAGCCCATCGTGCGATGTGCACGGATCCAGCGGGCATGCTCCATCGGCGCAAAGAGCTCGCACTGTTCTTTGGTAAACGCGCGGACCAGTTCAAAGTCGACGGGACGGTCTGTATAGAAGCATCCGATCGCGTTCAGATACTTCGCGAAGCTCTTGACCTGATTGATGTTGCTCAGCTGGTATTCAAGGGACATCTCGTCAAAATCGCGTTCCAGCTGCTCCGCCGAGATCTCCTCTTCTCTTCCTTCATAGCGGTAGCGTCCGTTGAGCGCCACGGCAAAATCGTACATATGCAGGAAGCTGCTGCCGGAAAGATAGGTATGCTTGCTCTTTCTGTCCGCGGCGCGCAGGAATGTTGTCACAAACAGGGGATATGCCGACAGATCGACGATCTTTTCGATATCCGCCCGGAAGCGCTGCTCTTTTTCCGCCATGTCACTGAAGGCCTTGAGGCGGGGCTGGACTCCCGCGGAGCCGCCCCTCTCCCAGGCGCGATAATCCGCTTCGTAGCGGCTGATCTTCTCGGATTCCTCGGCATCGAAGCAGTAGAGCGCGTGGATCATGCCCCGGCCAAAATCAAACTCCGCGTCCATCGGATACAGCTCGGTCCGTGAGTTTCTGCCGTAGGCAGTGCGGTCCCAGCACTGCAGCTCGTCGCAGAGCATCAATAGGTAGGCTAACGGATGCAGCTCCGCTTTCAGCGGGGCCTTCCGTTTTTCTTTGTCCTTATAAAACGCGATCGCGAACTTGAACATGCTGTTGTGCAGCATGATCGCCGTCAGGGCATCGACGTGCGCTTCGGTGAGCGCCTGCGCCCCGAGCACCTCAGCAAGTTCCTGATACAGCCTCGTGGCACTGAAATAGGCGTGGTCCATGAAATAGCCGAAGCGGTCCGGCTCGGAGGGCTTCCTGCGGATCGTATCATAAAGGGCCTCCTCGCTCACGCCGTATGCCGCGCCGAGCCGTTTTTCGATCCCGTAAGCCAGAAGCGCATCGACCGAATCGATTGGATGCCTAAGCAGATCCGAAAAGTGCTTTTTCGCCTCGCTGCTCATGCCGGACAGGCAGTCAAGATCGCGGTAAGCCAGAAAGAGGCTGCCCGGACCGCGCTTCGTGCGGTCGACCTCAAAATATGCCAGCACCTGTTCGAACGGGATCTCAAAGGGATAGCCGATGTCGTGAAACAGCGAGGCCAGGCCCCAATACTCAAGGAAGAAGGCTGCTGCGGCATGCTCGTCCTGTTCGGGCACGAAGCCGTAGAACGTCTGAAAGATCCTGCGGAAGCGTTCATTCGTTTCGTAGATCGCAAGGCCCAGGGCGAACACATAGACCGAGTGTGAATAATGATCCCGGTGTTTCATCAGAAGCGAGCTTGCATTCGACTCAAACTCCGCCAGCTGCTCGATCATCTTGCTCGACTGCCCGTAGGTTCCCACAAACATTCTCAGAAAACTGTAATAGACCGTATACGCGTCCTCGGCCACACCGGAATCGATGAAGTGTTCCAGCTCGCGCTCGAGGCAGAGACGGTCATTATCCATCTGCATATCATACGGGATCTGGTTTTTTGCGATGCCTGTTCCCAGATACCGTCCGCTGCGTGCTTCCTCCTCCGTTTTTTCGGCTGAGAAGCGGAGCCCCTCGCAGCGCTCATGCAAAAAACGGGACGCCGCGGATTTCAAGTCATTTCCCCCTCTGCCCGCGCCGTACATGGCCGGTTCAAACGGTCCGGCGTCCGTGCCGAAGCGCTGCCGGTTTACTTTTCTCATCCGTTCCCATGCGGTGTATGCCATAATACTGTCTCCTCGTCCGTTCCTGAATGCCGGAACTGAAAGCCTGTCACTTCGCAATCTGTTTCTGCCATATGGCCGCTTTCGTTTCTGATCTCATTGTAAGTTAGCCTTCTGAAGCCGTCAAGGGATTCTTTTGCCATGTCTGCTGCGTCTTTCGCATGACAAAAGAGAAAGAATCTGCTATGATGGCTTTTGTCCGGTCCCGCAGGAGCATCTGCGCCGAAAAAGCGGGATCACTACGCACAGCCGAGGAGGCCCCATGTACGATATCATCCTGTTCGACCTTGACGGAACGCTCTCGGACTCCGGTCCCGGAATCATGCACTCTGTGCGCTATGCCCTGGCCAAATACGGCATCGCAGGGGAAAGCGAGGAAGCGCTCCGGCGCTTCGTCGGCCCGCCCATGATCGAGTCCTATATGAAGTTCTACGGCTTTGATCATGAACAGGCGGTGCAGGCGCTGGCCTACTACCGCGAAGACTACCTGGCCGGCGCGATCTACATGAACACCCCCTATGAAGGCATGGAGGAAACGCTGAAAGACCTTAAGGCGGCCGGGAAGATCCTTGTTGTTGCGACCGGAAAGCCCACGCCTATGGCAGAGGATGTGCTGCGGCACTTTGGCTGGGAAGGATATTTTTCCTATATTGCCGGAGCGACCATGGACGAGAGCCGCTCGGAAAAGAACGAGATCATCGACTACGCCCTTGACGCTCTCGGCGTGTCTGACCAGGCAGGCGTCCTGATGGTCGGCGACCGCGACAACGACGTTCTCGGCGCGGAGAAGGCCGGCGTTGACTGCTGCGGCGTCCTCTGGGGCTACGGCAGCCGGGAGGAGCTCCAAGGCGCCGGAGCAAAATATCTTATCGAGAAGCCGGAGGAGCTGGCAAGGCTCGTCTGATGGCAGCATGCAAAAAAGGTACCGGATGATTCCGGTACCCTTTTTTTGGTCTGCATAGAGACGCTTCTTACGGAGGCTAAAGCAATCACAAGGCCTGCTTCTCCTGCATCAGTCTTCTCTCCGCTTTCTGCCCAAATATTCATCAAGTTCTTTTTTCACCTTCTCGGGGATCTCACGCTTCACCGGGCATTTCACGGCGCAAGCCATCTCCTTCGTAAAGGCGGTAATGAAGGCGCAGTCTTCCAGGATCTGTTTATCGGAGAGCACCGCAGGCGTATCGTAGCGGTTGTGGATAGGCGCCATATTGCCGCCGGCAAGACGCGCAAAGGAAAATGCCGGCACGCCCTTGTCGGCAAAGGGCGTGGAGTCGCTGGAATAGACCCCCATCGACGCCTTGATGCCGAAGCCCCGGATCGAAGCAAAGTAGCGGATATACTGGACAAGGCCTTCCTCGGCGCTCACCCGCGCGATAAAGCGGCCCATGTAGGTGCCGATCATGTCCAGGTTGATGTTCAGGGCGATCTTCGGGAGCTCTTCCTCATGCGCAGCCACGTAAGCTTTTGAGCCGAGCAGGCCGCGTTCCTCGCTGCCGCAGAAGATGAAGCGCAGACCGTAGCGGTGCTTTATCCCGTGCAGGGCATCGATCACCGCGAGCAGGCCGATGCAGCCGCTCATGTTGTCGTAGGAGCCGCGGGACAGCGGCGTCGTATCATAATGGGCCGTCATGACGATCCATTCATCCGTTTCTCCGGGGAGTTCCGCAATGACGTCATGGGATTCGCCTTTGTATTCCTTCTGTTCAACGCGGATCTCCGCCTCCGCCGCGCCCATCTTTACCAGTTCGAAGGCGTCCTTCGCATTGATGCTGACCGCGGCCAGCTTCGGCAGCTCACCGACCACGTAAGGCCGCAGTTCCTTATGATCGATATCACGGTCCGCGAAGTTGATGTTTCCGTCATAGGTAACGATTCCCTGCGCCCCGTTTTCCAGAAGATCCCGGTAGGTGTAAAAGCCGATCCCGGTATCCAGCATCACGATGCAGCCCTTCGCCTTCGAAAGCGAGGCCGGGTCCGTATCCGGAAGATAGAGAAAAGGTGCCCTGACCTCTCCGCTTCCGCAGAGCTTGTATCCCTTGCAGGGGATATCGCGCTTCGCTCCGCCGGGGAGCGTGACGGTAAGCGATGCCGCCTTTACCTCGGCCATATCAACCGGAAAAGCCTCCAGATGCGCCGCTGCGCCCAGCTTTTCGCAGGCCGCCTTAAGATACTCTGCCGTCTTCAGTTCTTCCGGCG
Organism: uncultured Lachnospiraceae bacterium; assembly: GCA_902803355.1. Taxonomy (GTDB): domain Bacteria; phylum Bacillota; class Clostridia; order Lachnospirales; family Lachnospiraceae; genus UBA6987. The sequence continues at coordinate 10,683 of CADCPP010000075.1, forward strand.
TTCCGCTCGTATGAATGTAGTCCGTGTCCTTCAGGATCTGTCTTACCTGTTTTCTGTTCATGGCCTTCTCCTTTCTTCTCTTTCCTGTGAACGCTTTCGCTTCCGCGTTGCTTACGCATGATCCGGGAGCGGGGTGTGCGCCGGCGCATCATCGGCGATCTCGAAGCGGATGGGTTCCGCGTTCGGCGTGTAGATGGTCTTCATCGGCCTGCCCTCCGGAAAGCCGTTGAAATAGCAGTGCACGGCCCGCGCGGCGCCGCCGTGCATGGCGAGCATCACGCATTTGCCCGGGTTGTCGCGGCGGATCTCGTCCAGGCATTCATAGATGCGGGCAAAGACCTCCCGCACCGTTTCCGTCCCTTCAAAGCGGCTGTTTTTATCGTAGTCCCAGAACTCCACACCGGGATATTCATTGTAGCTCACAGCCTCGAAAATACCGTACTCGCGCTCCCGAAGGCGTGGCTCCGGAATGATGGGGACATTATGGTATTCGTTGATGATCTCTGCCGTGCGGCTGGCGCGGACAAGCGGCGAGGAATAAATGATATCCAGCGGGATATCCTGCATCAGCTCCCGCGCTCTCGCGGCCTGCGCAAGGCCGGTCTCATTCAGCGGAATATCCGTCGTGCCCTGCACGATCTGCCGTGCGTTCCAGTCGGTCTCACCGTGCCGCACCAGATAAAAAATCATCTTTCTTCTCCTATCGTTGTCTCATCGTTAGATTTTGTCTTTTTCCGGCGCCATCTGGGCAGCCAGTACTCTTTCCCGTACAGCAGGATCTCCCCGATCAGACAGACCGGCAGTGCCGCCAGCACATCCACGAAGGAATGCTGCTTCACAAAGCAGACCGCGGCGCAGACCAGAAGGACGTAGACCGTCAGCCCGGCCTTCAGGCCGCGGGGCAGTGTTCTGTCCTTCAGATACACGGAAAGGATCGCGCTCGAATAGGCCACATGCAGGGAAGGGCAGACGCCGGTGGGGGTATCAAAGGCGTAGATGATCCCCATGCCCCAGGTAAAGAGATTCTGCCGCGGGAAGGTCTCCGGCCGCAGGTTCTGGATGCTGGGGTAGATGATGTAGGTCAGCATCGCCAGCGCCTGGGTGATCATGATAAAGCTCTGCATCTTTTTAAAAGCCGGAACGTCGAAAAACAGGGTGTTCGCCAGTGACCCCGCAACAAAGAGGAACCAGCTCACATAAATGATCACGAACCATTCGTTGAACGGGATCAGATCGTCCACGAAGCAGTGGATCTCATGGCATTTCTCCTCCGGGATCAGATTCTCCGTAATAAAATAGAGCAGAAAATAAATGATCCAGCCGCCCAGCAGCTTAAAATGTGCAAAGTGCGGTTCATTCAGCCGGCGCAGAGAAAAGCCGGAATAATCAACGGGTTTTCGTCTTACCATAATAATCCTCAAGCGGAAGATTCTTTTGATACTCTTTCTTCGAGACGTTCGGATACGGGATGACCGTATGCAGCGGCTTGGAGACCGCGATCTGCGTAATGGCATCCATCAGCTCCCTGCAGATCCTCTCCCGCTCTTCCTCTATGGGCGCATCCGCCCGGAACAGGATGGGATCGCCAAACGTCAGGGTCTTGAGCCGCGGTGCGACATAGAGGGGCACAAAGATAAGCGGCGTGCCTGTCTTTCGGGCATAGATCTTTCCAAGATCAACGAATTTATCCTGAAAGCCGTGAACGATATTGTTGTACTCCTCATAGGTTTCCGGAAAGATCACGATCCGGCTGCCTTCCTCCAGCTTTTCCACACTCTCCCGGAAGGTATTCCGAAGCCGCGCGTCATGGTAGACGCCGATCGTATGCGCGTTCGTAAAGATCAGCTCCGACAGCGGCGCGATGAGATGGCTCAGCAGTTTGTAAAACCAGTGCGTCCACTTAGGTCTGATCGACCAGAAATCCTGGAAGGCGTAGGCCGGAACATCTTTTCTGTGCATCATTTCCCCGATGCACCAGGTATAATGCCTCCCCGGCAGATACAGCTCCGAAGCGATGGGTCCGTACATATGGCAGTGGTTCCCCACGATCACACAGGCGCCTTCCGGAAGCTTATCCGTATGTTCCAATGTATATTTCGGCGAAAAGACCCGGACGAGCCATCGGATGATGCGGTAGAGTCCCGCGCCCTTCTTCTGTTTCAAAATGATCACCTCGTATGGGGGTAAACGGCTCCCCCTGCCCCGGCTCTCTACAGCAGTTTTCTTCCGTCAAGCACTGCTTCGGCGAGCCGGTCGCCTTCGTAGCGCAGCTTCAGTGAGAAGAACGGTGCGCCGTCTTCCAGAAGCTTCATAAAGATCTTGTCCCCTTCCCATTGGGGCAGAGCGGCGAAATCCACCTTTTTTATCCACGCGATCTCGCCTTCATCGCAGTCCGTGATCTCCCCTTCATAGTGTTCCGCGGTGAAGAGGTGCATGTATTCGCCTTCCGCTTCATCGCTTATGAAGGTCACGATGCCGCGGTAGCGCAGATCCGTCAGGCAAAGCCCGGTCTCTTCTCTTACTTCCCGAAGGATCCCTTCCTCCGGACTCTCGTTTTCTTCCAGCTTTCCGCCGAAGCCGATCCATTTGTCATGGTTTAAGTCGTTTTTCTTCTTCACGCGGTGAAGCATCAGGTATTCATCTCCCCGGGAGAGATAGCAAAGCGTGGTGTTCTTCATCTGCTCTCCTCAGGGCATCTCCTGCGCGCCCTTCTCGAAGGCGCTAACGCGGAAGTGTCCGACAATGATCCTCTGCGGTGTGGTCAGATAATCCTCTTCATAGGAAAAGCGGTCGTTGTTGGTATGATGGATCAGATAGGGCAGACCGTCGGACGCGCGGCGGTCGGAAACGACGGCAATATGACCGGGCCACATGCCGTGCTCGGGACTTGAAAAGATCACGATGTCCCCGGGCTGCCAGGCTTCATAATCGTACGGGTTCAGCGTCAGGCTCTCGCCGTATTTTTCAAAAAACGGCAGAAGATTGCGGGTCCGGCGGTAGTCGATGTTGCGGTCGGCATCCCCCGCCGTCATATTGTAATCCTCAGGATGCGCCTTGACATCCGCGTCCACCAGATCCTGCAGATTGTAGCCTGCCGCAAGCAGCGCATAGGCCGCCACGTCCGAGCAGACGCCTTTCCCCTCCGGCGGCCAGCCGCCGGCAAAGTAGCCGGTGTCATAGACAGGCCGGGTAGCCACGTAGTCCTTCGCGCCCTGCAGGATATCTGCCTGATCCTCGATCCCGTCGCCGTCCTCATCATAAGGACTCACATAGGTGGTGAAGCCGAAGTCTTCCAGATAGTAGATCACATCGCTTGTCGCGCGGGTCGCCCAGTCAGCGGAATCCGTGGGGACCTCCGCCCAGAGGCCGGGTTTCGTTTCCGGCGCCTGCGTAGGCTCCGGCGTGGTCTCCTCAGGCGTTTCCGGCTCCGTTTCTGTGCTTGTTTCCTCCGGCACTGCTTCGGTCTCGGGCTCCGTAGGCATCTGTGTGCTTTCGGGAAGCGTCTCCGTGCTGCTGCTCTCGGTCTGGGATGCCTGCGTATCCGCAGGGTCCTTTGTCTGCGCCGCAGCGATCTCGCCGGGCCCGATCTCGATCAGGGTCTCTCCGCTTAAAGAGGCTGCGCCGCTTTGCTCTGCCTGCCTGTTTCCGCCGCAGCCGCTGCAGAAAAGGCCAAGAAGCGCCGTCACCCCCAGGATGACTGCGCCTCTTCTCATCGATTTCTTCATTGCTTGTTTCATAAGCCCTCCGCTTAGACGGACCGTTATTCCCCGTTATAGCCGTTATAACGGAAATGGGCCAGGATCGGCTTGTTTACCTGGCAGGTGGTGAGGTAATCCTCTTCAAAGAGGGTCTGGCCTCTGGATGCCAGATGAAGCACATACGGCACGCCGTCTTCCGCCCGGCGCGTCGATACCAGCGCAATGTGCGCCTGTGATGCGTGTACGTTCCCAAAGACCACGATGTCACCGGGCTGCCAGGCCTCCCGGTCGGTGAGATCCGTTGTCAGGATATCCGCATGCTGCATAAAGAAGCAGTACTGGTTGCGCACCCGGCGGAAATTCATATTCAGGTCAAAGTTTTCGCTGTAATTGATGTAGTTTTCCGGATGGGCCTGCATGTCGGCATCGATCAGGGCCTTCAGATCATAGCCTGCCGCAAGGAACGCGAAGCTGATCACGTCGGTGCAGACACCTTTGAGCTCGCCGTCTCTTTCAAAAGGATAGCCGCCCTGGTAGTAGGCGCGACTGTCATACTGCGGATTCCGTGCCAGAAACTCCTTCGCGCCCATAACGAACTGGGTCTGATCATCGATCCCGTCCTTGTTGGCATCATGGGGGCTCTTATAGAGCGCATAGCCGAAATCTTCCCCGGTCAGGATCCGCCTGCCCGGAAGTCGGGTGTAATCGACCTCAAGGGCGCCGGTATATTCCGTATCCCAAACGGGCGTGCGGCCGGACTGTCCCGTCTGCTCCGTCTGCTGTGTCTGTTCTGTTTCTTTGCCTGTCGGGACCGTGTTCTGTGCCGTCGTCGACTTTTTGGTCGTAACCGGTCCGATGTCGATCTCGGGAAGGGTCTGATAGCTTCCTCCCTCGGCACTGCTGGTCCGGTCCGGGTTCATATACTTTTCATAGATGACCGTGCTGATCTTTACGCCGATAAACAGCAGCAAAAGTACACCGGCGATCGCGATCGTCGGTCTCAGCCATCTGTTCGATGCTTTTTTCCTCTTCATAAAACTCCTTAGCCTGTGCCGAAACGGCACGAAGCACAGTTTAGCATAGAAACGAGCTTATTGCAAGCAGAAGCCTCTGCACGGTGCAGAGGACTTTTCAAAAAACCATATGAAAAACGGCAGCGGAGGAATCAATCCGCAGAAAGCTTTTTTAGGGAAGAAGCATTTTCGCTGCTTTCCTGTCCTGTCATGCGCAGCGAGACCAGTTCATGCTTCAGCTCGTAGATGGTCCGCTCCAGCTGATCCTGTCTGAGCTTTAACTCTTCCACTTTCTCCTGCGATTTGAAATAATCATCGGCAAGATTTAAGGCCAGCATGGCCTGCTGCATCTCCGGAGTCTGGCGAAGAAAGCCCGAGGTCCCGCGAAGCGTACTCAGCTTGCTGTTCACATAGGTCGCCACACGCTGGAGATAGGCCTCATCCTCATAGCCGCCCAAATGATATGTTTTTCCTAACAAGGTAACCTGCGTAAAGGTTTTTTCCGCCATAACCATGCCTCCCAAGGAAAAAATTCTTCTACAGAGGCATTATACGGCGTTCCTGACAAAAAAACAAGGGAAATTCCTACAAATTGGGGCATATCCGGAAAATTTTTCCGATATGCCCCAAGATATAGGTCCATTCTCTGTTATTACCGCGTTTTTGCTCAGTCGTGATCAAACAGCGACATCTGTTCGGGGACCTGCGGGCTTTCCGCGGGAAGAGGGATCCCCAGGTGCCGGTAGGCCTTCGCGGTCGCCATCCGGCCGCGCGGCGTGCGTTTGATGAAGCCGTTCTGCAGAAGATACGGCTCGCAGACATCCTCCATCGTTCCGGAATCTTCGCCCATAGCCGCGGAAAGCGTTTCCAGTCCTACCGGGCCGCCGCCGTAGTTTTCAATGATCAGCCGCAGGAACGACCGGTCTGTCCGGTCCAGGCCAACCTCATCCACCTGCAGCAGCCGCAGGGTCTCGTCCGCCACGGTCTTTGTGATCCTGCCGTCATAGCGCACCTCCGCAAAATCCCGCACCCGCTTCAGAAAGCGGTTTGCCAGGCGGGGCGTTCCGCGGGAGCGTCTCGCGATCTCTTCCGCGCCGTCTTCTTCGATCTCGACATTCAGGACCCTGGCCGACCGCAGCACGATGGTCTTCAGTTCTTCCGGCTTATAGAATTCCAGCCGGTGCACCACGCCGAAGCGGTCGCGCAGCGGCGCCGTCAGCATGCCGGCTCTGGTCGTTGCGCCCACCAGGGTAAAGGGCGGAAGCTTATAGCGCATAGAGCGGGCACCGCCTTCCTTGCCCAGCACGATATCCACCGTGAAATCTTCCATGGCAGGGTACAGGACTTCTTCCACCTGCCGGTTCAGGCGGTGGATCTCATCGATGAACAGCACATCGCCGGGCTTCATGCCCGAAAGCACCGCGACAAGATCTCCGGGGTGTTCAATGGCCGGTCCGCTTGTGATTTTGATCTTCGCTCCCATCTCGTTGGCAATGATGCCGGCAAGCGTGGTCTTGCCAAGGCCGGGCGGGCCGTAAAAGAGGATATGGTCCAGCGGTTCCCCGCGGCGCTTCGCGGCTTCGATATAGACCTTCAGCGTCGCTTTCAGCTCTTCCTGTCCGATATAGTCATTCAGCGTCTGCGGACGAAGGGAAAGTTCCAGTTTTTCCTCTTCCGGCAGCCGCTCTGTGGTGATCGTCCTGCGTTCCATAGCAACCTCTTAAAATGCCGCCAGGTGGCGGAAAGCCTCCTGCAACACGTCTTCCGTTGTGATGCCGTCTCTGCTTTCGACCTTCCTCACGGCCTTCATGGCCTCCGATGAGCTGTAGCCGAGCGCGATCAGCGCCTGCGCCGCCTCCGAGAAGGCATCCTCCATCACCAGCGCTGTCCCTGTGCTTTCATTCTTTCCGCCTGTGATCACTTCAGCCGCGTCAAAGGAATCCTTCAGCTCCAGGATCAGCTTTTCTGCTGTCTTCTTGCCAAGGCCAGGCGCGCGGCTCAGCCGTTTGACATCGCCTGTGATCACGGCGAGCTTTAGTTCATCCGTATCGATCGCGCTCATGATCCCCATGGCGAGCTTCGGCCCGATGCCGGGAACCTTCAGCAGCTGCGTGAAGACTCTCCGATCCTCCCGGCTGCCGAAGCCGTACAGCTTCTGCGTATCCTCGCCGACCTGGAAATAGGTATAGATCTTCACCTCTTCGCCCTGGCTCAGGCCGGAAGCGAGTGCGGGAGAGACCGCGATCCCGTAGCCGACACCGCCGGCTTCCACCACGATCCCGTCTTCGGTGATCTCTTCAAATATGCCTCTGATATAGGCGATCATCTGCTGTTCCTCTCATCGGAGCTCTAATTCTGCCGTGCACTCCAGGCTCAGCGTAAAAGGCCCGTCATTTTCCAGCTCCACCTTCATATGCGCGCCGAAGACACCCGTCTCAACGCGGCTTACCGTCTCGCGGCAGAGCGCGGTAAAATACTCATACAGGCGATTTGCCTCTTCAGGCGCTGCCGCCCGCACAAAGCTCGGCCGGTAGCCTTTGCGGCAGTCGGCACAGAGCGTAAACTGCGAGATGACCAGGATCTCCCCGTTCACCTCCGCAAGGGAAAGATTTGTTTTTCCGTTCTCGTCCGGGAAGATGCGCAGGCCGGTGATCTTCTTTGCCAGTTTCTCCGCCTGTGCGTCTCCGTCTCCCTGCTCGACGCCGAGCAGGATCAGGAAGCCTTTTCCGATGCTGCCGACCGTCTCACCGTCCACGGAAACACTTGCGTGGCCGACACGCTGCACTACGGCCTTCATTCTCCGGCCTCCTTGTCTTCGATCTGTTCACCGCGTGCCACGATAGTAATACTCGCATTGACCCGGCCGAACAGTTCAAAAACTTCATCCAGCTCGATCGTGACCGGAAGGCTGTATTCCCCGGGGCCGTAGCCGTCGGGGATCGTTACCGCCGCCGAAATATGGTCGGACGTGATCACCTTAAAATCTTCTTCCAGCGCTCTCAGCTGCACCTTCAGCGGCAGATTGCGGATAATATACTCATAATCGGCGTTTTTCCCGATGATCTCGACATCTTCCACCTCATAGGTCCTGACGACCAGCGGCTCGACCTGCAGGGTGACGATCAGATTCTTTTCTTCTCCCTCTACAAGCCTGATTCCTTCAGGGAGGTAATCCGTAAGGATCTCGGTCACGGTAATATCCGCCGAAGCGCCGGCAACAGACAGCACCTCTTCCGGAATGGTGATCGCGCTGAGTGCCGCCAGACGGCTGCGCAGCCCGGAGACCTGAACGGTCGTGAGGGACTGCTCCGCGCCGGTATAGCGGTAGCCCGGCGTCACCTGATCCTGTCCGCTCACATTGATCACCACCGGAACCGTCTTGGTGGTCAGGATCTCGATACTGGCGACCACGGTATCTGCGCTGAAGCGAATATCCTTCGTCGAGGAGAAGTCCAGCTGACTGCCGATCGCGCTGTAGTAATACGGTGTGCATTCCACCGTGGCATTCTCTGTAAGGCCTCCCACATCGACCGTTACTCTGACCGAAGCGATCCTCTCCAGTACGGACTGCGGCGCGGTGACCGCAATGACCGCGGGATTCGCCGTGACCGAGCCCAGCAGATAGCCGTCGCTGAGCGTTCCGCTCGTTTCGACCGTGACCGGGAAGGTCCGCTCCAGCAGGTCCTCGATCTGGACTTTCAGGGTGCTTGTCACCGCCGAATAGCTGATCTGTGATGCGCTGCGCGAAGTGCAGGTCACACTGACCGGCACCTGTCCGGTCACATCATACATCTTGGAAAGATCTGCCGTAGCGGAAAAATCCGAGGCGCTCAGCGAACGCACCACGGAGGTGCTGCCGGTCACCCGGACGGAGGTGTATAGCCTGCCGTCGATCGTATAAGCCTTTCCGGCTTCGGAAAACACATCGTCATTGATGATGGTGATGGGAACGTTTGTGAAGGTCACCGTCGTTGACGGATCGGCAAGACTCATGATCATCAGCCAGGCTGCCACGGCAAGAGCCACAGACAGCAGCTTCAGCTGCCAGTTATTAAACAGCCTTTTATTCTTCATGTTCCGCCTCCTTATCCGGGTCGATCTCCTTAAGAAGGTCTCTCACCTCTTCTGCCCGGCCCCTGCGTCTGGAGCGCAGACGGTTCAGGAGGGAACGGCTCTCCGCGCGCTCCTCATCCTTCTGTTCCATGATCTCCAGCTCCAGTCGCAGTTCATCAGGCGACAGATTATGACGCATCTTTCCGCCGACCGCAAAGGAAACTTCCCCGGTCTCTTCCGAGACGATGATCGTGAGGCTGTCTGTCACTTCGCTGATCCCGATGGCCGCCCGGTGTCTGGTGCCGTAGGACTTGTTGATATCCGGATTCGTGGAAAGCGGCAGGTAGCAGGTCGCGGCGACCACCCGTCCTCCGCGCATGATCACTGCCCCGTCGTGCAGCGGGGTGTTTTTTTCAAAAATATTGATGAGCAGCGCGCTGGAGGTGGCTGCATCGACTTCAATACCGGTCTTGATATATTCGTCCAGGCGGATCTCCCGCTCGATCACGATCAGCGCGCCGGTACGGCTCTTGCTCATGGAGAAAGCCGCCTTCACCAGTTCGCCGGTGATCGCCTTGGTATGCAGGGCATTGGCCTTGAGCCTTTCTGTTCCGAAGAGGCGGGAAAAATAGTTGTTCTGTCCGATCTGTTCCAGTGCCTGCCTGAGTTCCGGTGAGAAAATGACCAGCAGCGCGATCAAAAGCACGCTCAGCGTCCTGTCCGCGATATAGACCAGAACATTCAGTTCGAAGATATTCGCCAGAAACACAAAGACAAGAAGCAGACCGATTCCCCGCAGCAGGAACCAGGTCCTGGTGTTTTTGACCCATTTCAGCAGCTGATAGATCAGATAAGCCAGAATCGCCATCTCGAGGATGTTCTTCGGCTCGATCTGCATCAGCCTGACATATTCAATAAGCCTGGCAAGTAATTGCTGCATCGCTTATCTTCCCTTCTTCGTTTCTTCTGCCGTCTTTTTCAGCTCTTGCTGCAGTGCCTGCGCCTTCTCGCGCATCTTCTCCTCGGGGAGCTTCATCTTCGGCACCGCTTTCACGAAATAATAGTAATCATCATCCTCAAACTGCACCTTTTCCGTCCGGGCATAATCCAGGCCGGTCGCAAGAAAATCGACCGCAAACGCCGCGACAAGCGCAAAGAGCGTGTTCAGGATCAAGCTGCCTGCGGATACGGAGATCCCCGCGTAGCGCAGGGAGACCGCAAGAAGCACGGGGCAGAACAGCCCGCCCGCACCAAGCGCGATCACATGCGCATAGTCCACATCCGTCCGCGACAGCAAATTCACCAGCAGTGTGGTCAGGCAGAATACGATGAGGGTAAGGATCATTTCATTGTTTTTGAGGAAGCCCTCCACCAAAAAGAGCAGGCGCTGCACCAGCGTATTCACCGTCTGACCGCTCTCCGTCACCGATGAGGCCCCGGAAAGCAGCGGGGCGTTGTCTCTGATGAGTCTCAGGACGAAAGTGATGACCGTGCCGCTCCCCACGGAAACAAAGGTGGTGATGCCGCCGAAAAGCCCGGCAAGCAGCGGGACGACAAAGGGGATCTTCCAGTAATAGAGCAGCGGCAGCAGCACCCAGAGCACGCTGGCTCCCGGGAGGGTGAGGTAATTCAGGACGGCCAGCGCGATGGCAAGGACCAGAACAAACAGCGCCGCTTCCAGTGACAGTGCGGTAAGCTGCCCCAGCAGGAAGATCAGTCCGAACACCGTAATGAAGCCCCACGGCAGTACGCTGCAGAGGATTGCCACGGCTGCCACGATCAGTCCCCTGGTCAGGACGGCGCGGTAAGGAAAGACCGCATTGATGCTCAGAATGACCGCAAAAGCGAGTGCGGTCTTGGCGGCCATCACCAGATAGACGTTCCACTCGGCAAACAGGCTCTGCACCTGTTTCCGGACAGTCAGAAGGCTGCGCATCATATCTTTCACGGCAATTCACCTTCTTCCTCGTAGATGGCCCGCAGGTGGCGCAGATATTTCTCCACGCGCTGACGCTTCCGGTACGCTTCCCGGTACAGCGCCACATGGGTGAGCAGGCAGATCAGCATGCCAAGGATGGTCACACCGGCCCAGATCTCAAGCAGTCTGAGGCCAAGGGCAGCCGCATCGGCAATATGATAGGTCACGGTCCAGCCGTCACCGTAGGCAATGAGGCCCAGGATCACCACTGCCGCATAGGCAAAGGAGACCGCGAAAAAGGCCTCCCAGAGTTCTTTTGACGCGTAATCATCAAACCAGAAGCTGCCGGTGATGAAGCGGTAACGGGAATGCGTTTTTTCTTCGATTGCGAGCTTTGTCATCAGAATGACTTTTTCCTGCTTCAGCATGGCGCCTCCTTTCTGCTTTGACTGACAGGTCAAAGGATATAGTCACAGTTGTGAAGATTATACCATAACAAAGCAAGGCTGGACAATCATTTTTCTGAAAAGACGCTAAAATTCTTCGGACAAAAAAACCGCGTTCCGAAGAACGCGGCAGTGTTTGGGCTTCAGTGATCCGCCCGTTCGATATTCAGGATCTTGTAGCTGATCTCACCGACAGGGGCGTGCACAACGACCGTCTCCCCTTTCTTGTGTCCCATCAGGGCCTGCCCGATGGGCGATTCGTTGGAGATCCTTCCGCTCATGGAATTGGCTTCCGTGGAACCGACCATATGGAAGGTCGTGGTCTTTTTGCTCTTCTTTTCCTGCACCGTGACCAGGCAGCTGATATTCACGCGGTCGAAGCTCATGTCCTCTTCTTCCACGATCTCGACGTTTTTCAGGATCGCTTCCAGTTCGGCGATCCTGGCTTCGATGTGGCGCTGCTCTTCTTTTGCCGCATCATATTCGGCGTTTTCGGAAAGGTCGCCCTGTTCACGCGCCTCCTTGATCTTCTGTGCGATCTCCTTGCGCTGATTCACGGTAAGATCGTTCAGTTCGTTCTCTAACTTTTCATACCCGCTGCGGGTCAGGATCTTCTTTTCTGCCATGATCGTTCCTTTCTGTCCCGTGCTTCTTTCCCGGGACCAAGCTGTTTTCACAACGGCAAAATTATACTCTGCCGCTTTTTCAATGTCAAGCCTTGGCAAAGGCTTCCAGCCACTTTTCAAGGTCCTCCCGGGATGAAAGCATCGATGCCTCCCGGCGAAGCGCTGCCGCGCCCGAAAAGCCCTGCGCGTACCAGGCAAGGTGCTTGCGCATCTCCTGCCAGCCCACATGTTCACCTTTCTCTGCGGTAAGTTCCAGGGCGTGCCTCCGGATCACCGCCGCTATCTCTTCCCGAGAAGGCACATCAGGCGCCGCCTCTCCCTTTAGGGCAGCCTTAACCTCCGCAAAGATCCAGGGTCTTCCCCGCACCGCTCTGCCGATCATCACACCGTCACAGCCGGTCTGCAGAAGCATGGCCTTTGCGCTTTCCGGGTCCGTCACGTCGCCGTTGCCGATCACAGGAATGCTTACGCTTTCCTTCACCTGCCGGATGATGTCCCAGTCGGCCTTGCCGCTGTAGTACTGCTCGCGGGTCCGTCCGTGCACCGTGATCATGGCAGCGCCCGCATCGGCAAGACGCCTTGCCAGTTCCGGCGCGTTGACGCTTTGTTCGTCAAAACCCTTGCGGATCTTTACCGTGACCGGTTTCTTCAGCTTCTTTGCCATTGCCTCTACGATCTTTGCCGCCAGCTCCGGCTCCCTCATGAGCGCCGAACCCTCACCGTTGTTTACGATCTTCGGCATGGGACAGCCCATGTTGATATCGATCCAGTCAAAGCGCTCCTCCAGCCGCAGCGCCATCTCCGCCATCAGCTCCGGCTCTCTGCCGAACAGCTGCGCAGCAAGGAGCGTCTCGTTTTCCCCCCGCCGCAGAAGCTTTTCCGTCCCCCGGTTGCCGTAGAACATGGCTTTCGCGCTCACCATTTCCGTGACCGCTCCGTCCGCGCCGAATGCCGCGCAGATCTCCCGAAACGGCCTGTCCGTCACCCCGGCCATCGGCGCAAGAAAGACAGGATTTTCGATCGTCAGCTCCCCGAGACGCATTTACCTTGCATCCTCCATCATAAACGCGCGGTAAAAGGCCTCAAGCTGCGCAAAGAGTTCTTCTTTTTCTTCCTGCAGCGCGCGGATCTGCAGTTCCGTCTCGATCTCATCGTAGCCGAAATCCGCTTCATCCGGCACCACTTCAAGACGGAGGCTGCCGTCCGGAACAAAGACCATCAGAAAGGTCGCGCCGATCCGGTCCGCCATGACCACGGTGATGTCATGGAGCTCCTGCTGCACCGCTTCCGGCAGGCGCGAAAACTCCGGATTGAAATAATATTTTAACTGCTCGGCGCTCGCGCCGCACAACACTTTACCGTCCATAATGATTCCTTTTGTGATCC
>CADCPP010000076.1 GCA_902803355.1 uncultured Lachnospiraceae bacterium
AAAATACTACAACGCGATCATCAACGGTGTGACCGCGAAGGATTTCCCGCCGGTCCCCGTGGACTACGGCTACCGCGATTCCAAGAATTTCTGGTATACCCGCTTCCCGGGCTTCGGCAATTTTAAGGGCGCCATTCCTGAGATCCTGCCCATGCGCCAGACCACGGTGCAGAGCGTGATGTACGCGGCGGAGCGCATCGATCCGAACATCAAGTTCACGGAGGACGCCTGCGCGAAGATCGTCAATGTGCCGCGCATCTTCCTGCCTACGGTGCTGAAGGGATGCGTTGCCTGGGCGAAGGAACACGGCGTGACCACCGTTACCGCGGAGCACATGGATATCATCAACGACAAGAGAGCCAAAGAAAAAAATAAATAAAAACAGGAGAATTGATCATGAAAGTAGTACTTGCGGGTGCATTCGGAAATCTGGGCGGGGAGATCCTCCGTGCCCTCTGTGAAAAAGGTCATGAGGTCATTGCCGCTGACCTGAAGGAACGTGAGATCGAAGGCCTGAAGGGCAAATATACCTTCGTCTCCATCGACGCCACGAACCCCGAGACCATGAAGGGTCTCTGCGACGGCGCGGAAGTCGTCATCACCACCATGGGCCTGACCGGCGCCTCCACGCGCTTCAACAACTATGACATCGACCTCAAGGGCAACATGAACCTCTATGAGGAAGCAAAGCGCGCGGGCGTAAAGAAATTCAACTATATCTCCGTGATCTCCTGCGACGAGCCCGGTGCCGAAAAGGTCCCCATGCTGCACGCCAAATATCTGGTGGAGCAGGAGCTGAAGAAACAGCCCATGGACTGGGTCATCTACCGTCCGACCGGCTATTTCTACGATATCTGCAAGGTCTTCAAGCCCTATGTGGACAAGGGTGAGATGCAGCTCTTAAAGGGCTACGGCAAGGTGAAGGCCAATGTCGTGGATTGCCCGGACTTTGCGGACTTCATCGTGGATCATATGATGGACAAGAACGTCACCTACAACGTGGGCGGCAAGGAGACCTATACCTACGAAGAGATGGCCAAGATGTGCTTCGACGCGGCCGGCAAGCCGCTGCAGATCAAATGGGCGCCCATCTGGATGTTCGGCATCCTGGCCAACCTGCCGAAGATCAAAAAATCCGGCAGGCATGACATCATCCTCTTCTCCCGCTGGACCTTGAGCCACGACCTCGTGGGCGACACCAAGGTCGGCGAGCACAGCTTCGCGCAGTATATCAAGGATTATTTCAAGCCGTAAGAAAGGAGCAATAAAATGGTATTCCCTCCTCTTACCTGGGTATTGTTAGTGGTGGCGGCAGCTCTCTGCGCCATCGGCTTTATTAAATTCGTGTGGTTCATGTCCGTGGGCTACGGCCTTGCGATCGGCGGCATCGGTATCGCGATCTTTGCGATCGCCTGCATCCGCGGAGATCTCACGCCTGTCATGGCCGTTCTCTGCGGCCTGCTGCTGGTCTACGGTCTGCGCCTCGGCCTCTTCCTGCTCGTCCGCGAGATGACGAGCGCTGCGTACCGCAAAACGCTGAACGCTCAGACCGAAAAGCCCGTTCCCATCTTTGTCAAATGCTTCATGTGGGTCTTCATGGCTGTTCTCTACGTGATGGAAGCATCCGCCATCTGGTACCGTGAAGCGACGGCCCCGGACGGCCCGCAGCTTACCGCCTGGATCGGCGCCGCCATCATGCTCTGTGGCATCCTTCTGGAAGCCGTAGCCGATAAGCAGAAAAGCGCTGCCAAGAAGATCGACCCGAACAAGCCTGCCATGAACGGCCTCTACAAGATCAGCCGCTGCCCGAACTACTTCGGCGAGATCACCTTCTGGACCGGCGTGTTCGTTTCCGGCTGGAGCATCCTCGCGGGCTGGCAGTGGCTCATCGCCGCGCTCGGCTACATCATGATCCTCGGCATCATGATCAGCGGCGCGCAGCGTCTGGAAAAACGCCAGAACAAGAACTACGGCAGCATGCCCGAATATCAGGCCTATGTGAAGAAGACCCCTATTCTGGTGCCGTTTATTCCGATCTATCATCTGGTCAAAGAATGACAGGAGAGAAAGGAGACCGTTATGCCAGTCCCTATGGCTGTTGTTGACTATATTCCGGTCATTCTCTTTATCATCTCGGCCATCATGATCCAGCGCGGCCTGTATGATCAGATGAGCAAGGGCGCCTTCGCCCTGCTTTCGGGGGGCACCATCATGGTGATCGCCGCCGGCCTGATGAAGGCGACCTGGAAGCTGCTCTATGCGCTCGGCGTCTGCGATTTCGAACGCCTGAACCAGTGCTTCTTCCCCATGCAGTCGGTCGGCTTTCTGCTTGCCGGGATCGCGGTCATCGCGCTTCTCTATTTCCCGCAGAAGAAGGAGAGCTTGGCCGCTGTCGGCGCCCCGGCCGTCTTTTCCGGAACCATGGTCTTTGTGGTCATGATGGTCCTCGGATGCCTTGGCTACTGCGGCGGACTCGCCCTCTATGCCAGACGCCTGAAGCAGAGAAAGGCAACGTTCCTGTTCATGATCGCGTTCATCTGCATGCTCATGATGGGCTATCTGTCTTCGCGCGATTTCACCAAGGATTCCATGAACTGGATCGCCGAGGGCGTGAACGTGGTCGGCCAGCTCATCCTTCTTCTTGCTGCGTCATCACTGTTCGGGAAAAAGGCAAACGCGTAAACCCCTCATCCCGCTGCCGAAAACGGCAGGAAAGGAGATATCATGCAGGAAATTATCATTTCCGGATTGCAGAATCTGTACGGACTGGAGCCAGTCATCGGCAATCCGTATGCCAAGATCGATAAAAGCGGCATGCACTTTAAGATCACGACCTACAAGGTGAAGGGCTTCGGCCGCCTTTCCGTGATCGATATGAAGGCCATGCTCGGCCTCATGAAGATGGAAAGCGTGGTCGTGAATGCGGAAACGCGGGATCTGCCGCTCTATTCCGGCGACCTGATCCTGGCGGCAGGCAAGTGCACCCTGCTTCAGGAGTTCTACAACACCATGGTCGATCCCCTGACGGAGGAGGCCAAGGCGCCCTACCGGAAGGTGAAGGAAAAATATAAGACCCTTCCGCCTTACCAGACCGGCCCGCGCTGGTACGATGAGATCCGCTATGATTTCACGCTCGGCGCCTCCGGCAAGGAGGTAAAGCCCCTGCAGCAGCAGATCACGAAAGACTATCTTCATGCCTATCTGGAAAACGTGGCCACAGCGCCGCGCTGCGATCCGGAAGAGAAAAGGGCAAAGACCCAGGCGTATGTGGACGGCCTGTTCAAAAACGGCGGTCCTGCCGTGGATCAGTTCAAGAAGCTGATCGGTGAAGAAGCAGCAAGAGAAGTCTTTGAACGATACGTCTTCTGCTGCCGTTAAAGGAAAAGCGATGGCTGAAACACAAAGAAAAAAGGGGGCGCCGCAAAGGCGCCCCGCCTTATGGATCGTGCTGGCCATTCTGCTGCTGCTTGCGGCAGGGACCGCGATCTATGCCTCTGATTATTACCATGCGGAGCCGGAAGCCCTGGCGCTGCTTAAAGACGGGGTCCCCGGTGTCAGGCTGCGGCAGATGGATGGCCGCATCGATTTTATTCCCGAAAAGCCGCAGGCCGGCCTGGTCTTCTACCCGGGCGGCAAGGTGGAATATACGGCCTATGCGTCCCTCATGGCGGAGCTTGCGCAGGAGGGGATCCTCTGCGTGCTGCTGAAGATGCCGCTGAACCTCGCGGTCCTGGGCAAAAACGCCGCTGCAGGGATCCCGGAAGAATACCCGGACATCAGCTTCTGGATGATGGCAGGGCACTCCCTCGGCGGGGCTATGGCGGCCTCCTTTGCGGCAGGCCACGCGGATGAGTATGACGCCTTAGTGCTTCTTGCGGCCTATTCGACGGCAGATCTTAGGGAAAGCGGCCTTGCCGTGCTCAGTCTGTACGGCACGGAGGATAAGGTCCTGAACCGCGAAAAATATGAGAAGTATCAAAAAAATCTCCCCCGGGATACGGAGGAGATCGTGATCGAAGGCGGCTG
>CADCPP010000077.1 GCA_902803355.1 uncultured Lachnospiraceae bacterium
CGTTGTCAGCAAGCTGCTCGGCCGCTATAAAGTCGAAGCCGAACTCTACAAGCCGAAGGTGGCTTACCGCGAGACGATCCTTGGTTCCGTCCACGTACAGGGCAAGCACAAAAAGCAGTCCGGCGGTCACGGCCAGTACGGCGACGTCGTGATGGATTTCGAACCGAGCGGTGATCTGGAAACTCCTTATGTGTTCGAAGAGAAGATCGTGGGCGGCGTGGTGCCGAAGAACTACTTCCCTGCGGTGGAAAAAGGTCTGCAGGAAATGGTCGTGAAGGGCCCGCTTGCCGGTTATCCCATCGTCGGTCTGAAGGCCTCTCTGGTCTATGGTTCCTACCATCCGGTCGACTCTTCGGAAATGGCCTTCAAACTTGCCACCCATCTGGCGGTCAAGAACTGCTTCAAGGAAAAGGCATCGAAGCCCGTCCTGCTTGAACCGATCGCGAGCGTAAAGGTCAAAGTTCCGGATAAGTTCACCGGCGATGTCATGGGCGATATGAACAAGCGCCGCGGCCGTGTGCTCGGTATGGAACCCGATCACAAGGGCAACCAGATCATCATGGCGGAGTGCCCGATGGCAGAGCTTTTCGGTTACAACACCGATCTGCGTTCCATGACCGGCGGTATCGGCAGCTTCAGCTATGAATTTGCCCGCTATGAACAGGCTCCTTCGGATATCCAGGAGAAGGAGATCGCTGCCCGCGCAGCCGAAAACGAAGACGAAGAATAATGCGTCTTTCCTCAGAAAGCGGAGAGCCATCCGGTTCTCCGCTTTTGTCAGAATTAGAGAAAATCGTTGTAAACAGCCGGAGATCTGCATGAAAAAACACCCCGGATTTTTTATTGTGACAGCGTTGCTGCTGCTTTTGGCATGCGGCACCATTTCGCGTGCCGCGATTTCCGAACCGAAGGACTTCCGGATCCTGTATGTTTCCGAATCCGGTGAAGAACTTGAACGCATTGAGTATTCGGTCTATGCGGTCCAGCAGGTCTTTCTGGATAAGCTGCAGGAGACGGCCTACATCGATCCCAATGGCTATGAATACCGCGCAGCCGGCTTCCGCTGGCAGAGCTGGCCGGGGAAGCACTATACCGGCACAGCCTCAAACGAGCGGTCCATGGGCTATGAGGGGATCGTCGATGCCCTTCGCCGCGCGTATAACTCGATGGATCCGCCCTGGTCGCTGCAGGCTTCGATCGTTATGCATCCCACCGGAGCCAAATACAACGCGGAAAACAAGATCCGCATTATCTGGATGAATCAGGATCAGGACCCCGTCAGGGAAGAAGAGGCCCTGATCGGCCGCGGAGAGAGCTACACGGACACGCCGCCTGAGGGTTACAAGATCCTGTCGGTCAAGGCGTACATGCTGGATGTCTGGAAGATCAACAATGAGCTGACGATCGATCCAGAGCGCCCTGCCCTGCAGTATGACAAGTTCTGCGATGAATACTCGATCATCTATACGCTGGAGCTTTCGAAAGAGGAAGAAGATGAGCTCCGCGGCCTGAATACGGAGTCAAGCGAAGAAGAATCAGGCAGCGCGGAAGAAACAGCGTCAGATCCCGCGGAGAGCAGCGAAACAACGCAGCCTCAGACCGAAAAAGCGGCAAATACGTCTGCAGCCTATCCTGCGGAAAACGCTTCGGATGTGCCGCTGCCTTCCACGGCGAAAGCGGATGAGAGCTTTTCGTCAGGCGGAAACCGGACCACCCTCATTATCGGCCTTGTGATCGGGATCGTCGTGATCTATGTCGCGATCCTCGTGATCGGAACCTCACGGAGCAAAAACAAGAAAAAAGGCCGAAAAAGATTATAAGGCCTGAGGCAACATAACAAATCGGTATAGCGACGGCCTTGACTTGCTATTTTATTTCGCTTATACTTTTCTTAATAAAAATGATATATTTCCGTGTGGAGAGGTCACACGGAAACGCGTAAAAATACACAATAAGGAGTATGAACATGAAGTGTCTGATCATTGACAAGGTGGATGCCTGCATCGCGGAAGAACTCGGCAAAGTCATGGAGGTTGAGGTTTCTGAAAAGATGCCCCTTACCAAGGCCGAATTAAAGGAAAAGATCGGGGCAGTCGATGTCCTGATCATGCGTGTGGACCCGGCGATCGACGCGGAGCTGCTGGATGCGGCGAAACAGTTAAAGTTTATCGGTGTGTGCTCAGTCGGCCTGAACCATATCGATTTGGAGGCGGCAAAGGCGCACGGCGTGATCGTGCAGAACGCCCCCGGCCTGAACGGCAATGCTGTGGCTGAGCTGACGCTGTGCAAGATGCTGGAACTGGCGCGCAACACCATCACCGCCAACAATGATGTCAAGATCAAACGGGAATGGAACAAGTATAAATTCATGGGCTCTGAGCTGAAGGGAAAGACCGTCGGTATTCTGGGCTTTGGCCGTATCGGACAGCGTGTCGGCTTCCTGTGCCGCGCCTTCGGCATGAAGGTCCTTGCCTACGACCCCTACCTTCCCATGGAGATCTTTGAAAAAGAAGAAGCCCAGGGCACTCAGACCGATCCTTTCTTCGTGCTGCACAATGCCGACTTTGTGACCATCCATGTTCCGCTGAACGATGAGACGCGCAACCTGGTCTGCAAGGAACAGATCGATCAGATGCGTCCCGGCGCTTTTGTGCTGAACATGAGCCGCGGCGGCATCGTCAACGAAGAGGATGCCTATGAAGCGCTGAAGAACGGCAAGCTCGGCGGTTATGCCACAGACGTCATGGCAGAAGAGCTTGATGAAGGCGCCGAATTCGACAGCCCGCTGTTTGAATGCGACAACTTTATCGTGACCCCTCACATCGGGGCACAGTCCGTTGATGCGGCGAAGGCCATCGGTGAATTCATCACCGGCAAGTGCAAGGAAGCGCTTGGCCTGTAAAGCTGCAGGGGCATGATTTGATTCATCAACTGAGCAAAAGGAGCGGTATTAAG
Organism: uncultured Lachnospiraceae bacterium; assembly: GCA_902803355.1. Classification (GTDB taxonomy): domain Bacteria; phylum Bacillota; class Clostridia; order Lachnospirales; family Lachnospiraceae; genus UBA6987. Next base: position 2,956 of record CADCPP010000077.1, read on the forward strand.
CCGCTCCTTTTGATTGTTTCCGGCTGTCTTGACAAATGCCGAAAAACTCGTAAAATAGTAAGCTGACAATTTATAAAAGAAAGCAGTCTGACCATTATGATGACACCTTACGAACCGAAAACGATCGAGCCGAAATGGCAGAAGATCTGGGATGAAAAGAAGGCCTTTGCGGCCACGGATGACTATACCAAGCCGAAGTATTACGCCCTGGTCGAGTTCCCCTATCCCTCCGGACAGGGACTGCACGTAGGCCATCCCCGTCCGTATACCGCGCTGGATATCATTGCGCGGAAGCGCCGGATGGAAGGCTACAACGTGCTCTATCCCATGGGCTGGGACGCGTTCGGCCTGCCCACGGAAAACTATGCCATCAAGAATCATATCCATCCGCGTATCGTCACGCAGCGGAACGTGGCGCGGTTTAAACAGCAGCTGCAGAGCCTCGGCTATTCCTTCGACTGGGACCGCGAGATCAATACGACGGATCCGAATTATTATCACTGGACCCAGTGGATCTTCCTGAAACTGTTCAAGGCGGGGCTTGCGTACAAGACAGAGATGCCCATCAACTGGTGCACCTCCTGTAAGGTCGGTCTGGCCAATGAAGAGGTCGTGAACGGACGCTGCGAGCGCTGCGGTGCAGAGGTCATCCGCAAGATGCAGACGCAGTGGATGCTGAAGATCACCAACTACGCAGACAAGCTGATCGACGGCCTGGACAGCGTGGATTTCATTGAGCGCGTCAAGGTCTCCCAGAAGAACTGGATCGGCCGTTCCACCGGCGCCGAGGTGGATTTCTCTATTGAGGATTCGGAAGACAAGCTGAGGATCTACACCACAAGACCCGATACCATCTTCGGTGCGACGTACATGGTCCTTTCGCCGGAGCATCCGTTTATCAACAAATATGCAGAGCGCATTCAGAATATGGACGAGGTCATTGCTTACCGTGAGGTGGCTGCGAAGAAATCGGATTTTGAGCGCTCAGAACTTGCCAAGGATAAGACCGGCGTGGAGCTGAAGGGCCTGCGTGCGGTCAATCCGGCCACCGGAGAGACGATCCCCATCTGGACGTCGGATTACGTGCTCATGAGCTACGGGACCGGTGCCATCATGGCTGTTCCCGCGCATGATGAGCGCGACTGGGAATTTGCCAAAAAGTTCGGCCTGCCGATCATTGAGGTCGTTGCCGGCGGCAATGTTGACGAAGCTGCCTTCACGGATGTGCAGACTGGAAAGATGGTCAACAGCGGTTTCCTGAACGGCCTCGAGGTGGCTGAAGCCAAAAAGTCGATCACAGTCTGGCTGGAGGAAAAGGGGCTCGGCCATGCCAAGACGAATTACAAGCTCCGTGACTGGGTCTTCAGCCGCCAGCGCTACTGGGGCGAACCCATCCCGATCGTGAAATGCGAACACTGCGGTTATGTTCCGCTTCCGGAAGAAGAGCTTCCGCTGCTCCTGCCTGAAGTAGACAGCTATATGCCGACGGATACCGGTGAGTCACCGCTTGCCGCGATGACGGACTGGGTCAACACGACCTGCCCCTGCTGCGGCAGGCCGGCAAAGCGGGCGACCGATACCATGCCTCAGTGGGCCGGTTCTTCCTGGTACTTCCTGAGATACACCGATCCTCACAATGAAAAGGCACTGGCTTCCCCGGAAGCCCTGAAATATTGGATGCCTGTCGACTGGTACAACGGCGGCATGGAGCACACCACGCTGCACCTTCTGTATTCGCGTTTCTGGCACCGTTTCCTGTACGATGAAGGCGTCGTGCCCTGCCCTGAGCCTTATCAGAAGCGGACGAGCCACGGCATGATCCTCGGCGAAAACGGCGAGAAGATGTCCAAGTCCCGCGGCAATGTGGTCAACCCGGACGACATCGTCAGTGAATTCGGCGCGGATACCCTGCGCACCTATGAGATGTTCATCGGGGCCTTCGAACTGGCTGCGGCCTGGTCTACCGAAGGCGTCAAAGGCTGCCGGAAGTTCCTGGAGCGTGTCTGGAAGCTGCAGGAGATGCTGACGGACGAAGAAGGGTATTCCGCTGCGATGGAGACCCGCATGCATCAGACCATCAAGAAGGTCTCCTCGGATTTCGAATCCATGAAATTCAACACTGCCATTGCGGCAATGATGAGCCTGGTGAACGACTTTTACCGTGCCGGCAAGGTGACAAAGGGCGAGTTTTCCACCCTGCTTAAGCTGCTGAACCCCGTTGCTCCGCACATGACGGAAGAGCTTTGGGAACAGAATATCGGCAAGGGCTATGTTTTTGAACAGTCCTGGCCGCAGTATGATGAGGCGAAGACCGTGGAGCAGACGGTGGAGATCGCGCTCCAGATCAACGGCAAGATGCGCGGCACCATGCTGATCGAGAAGGACGCGCCGAAGGATGAGGTGCTGGCAAAGGCAAAAGAAGCCCTGGCCGGGAGACTGGAAGGCGTCAGTATCGTGAAAGAGATCTATATCCCCGGTAAGATCGTCAATCTGGTGGTCCGCTGAGAGAAGAATATGGGTTGTCCCTCCAGGGGATAAAAGGAGAAAAGATGACAAAAGTTACTATTATTTCCGGCTTTTTAGGCGCAGGAAAGACAACATTTATCCGTAAACTGATCGAAGAAGTCTATGCCGGCGAAAAGATCGTTCTGATTGAAAACGAGTATGGCGAGATCGGCATCGATGCAGGCTTTCTGAAGGATGCCGGCGTACAGATCACGGAGATGAATTCCGGCTGCATCTGCTGCACGCTGGTCGGCGATTTTACCGAAGCCCTGCAGAAGGTGGTCGCACAGTTCCAGCCGGAACGCATCATCATTGAGCCGTCCGGCGTGGGCAAGCTGTCCGATATCGTGTCGGCGTTGGAACGCGTAAAAAGCGTCGTTCCGGATCTGGCCGTGACCGAGCGCATCACCGTCGTGGACGAGAAAAAGGCGAAGGTCTATCTGCGCAACTTCGGCGA
>CADCPP010000078.1 GCA_902803355.1 uncultured Lachnospiraceae bacterium
CTATCATCGGACCTACGGCCTGCCCTGCACGATCTCGAGGTGCTCCAACAACTACGGCCCGTACCAGTTCCCGGAAAAGCTGATCCCGCTCATGATCGCCAATGCCCTCGCGGACAAGGCGCTGCCGGTCTACGGTACCGGAGAAAACGTGCGCGACTGGCTTTACGTGGAGGATCACTGCAAGGCGATCGATCTGATCATGCGAAAGGGACGCGTGGGCGAAGTCTACAATATCGGCGGCCACAATGAAATGGCCAATATCGATATCGTGAAGCTCATCCTGAAGGAGCTCGGCAAGCCGGAGAGCCTCATCACCTTTGTGACGGACCGCAAGGGGCATGATATGCGCTACGCGATCGATCCGGCCAAGATCCACGCGGAGCTTGGCTGGCTGCCGGAGACCATGTTCAAAGACGGGATCAAAAAGACCATCCGCTGGTATCTGGACCATCAGGAGTGGTGGAAGACCATCATCAGCGGCGATTATCAGAACTATTACGAAAGAATGTACGGAAACCGCTGAACAGGAGGGGACAATGAAGGTCTTAGTTACCGGCGCCGCAGGCCAGCTTGGCCACGATGTCATGAATGAACTGCATAAGAGAGGCTATGAAGGCATCGGGAGCGACCTGAAGCCGGAGTACAGCGGCGTGCAGGATGGCTCGCCGGTCACGACGATGCCGTATATCCCGCTGGATATTACGGATGAAGAAGCGGTGCACAGGGCAGTCCGCGAGATCAGACCGGACGCCATCGTTCACTGCGCGGCCTGGACCGCGGTCGATGCGGCGGAGGATCCGGCAAATGCGCCGAAGGTGCGGCAGATCAACGCTGTGGCGACAGCCTTTCTGGCGGATGCTGCAAAAGAAGCGGATGCCAAGATGATCTATATCAGTACGGACTATGTGTTCAACGGTCTGGGGACCAAACCCTGGGAACCGGACTGCAAGGACTATGCCCCGCTGAACGTCTATGGCCGCAGCAAGCTGGCCGGAGAGCTGGCGGTCAGCAGAACGCTGCAGAAGTACTTTATCGTCCGTATCGCCTGGGTCTTCGGACTCTCGGGCCAGAACTTCATCAAGACCATGCTGAAGCTTTCGGAAACGCATGATACCCTGCGCGTGGTCGACGATCAGATCGGGACACCGACCTACACCTTTGATCTGGCGCGGCTGCTGGTGGACATGCTGGAAACCGAAAAATACGGCTATTACCATGCCACCAACGAAGGCGGGTTTATTTCCTGGTATGATTTTGCCTGCGAGATCTTCCGCCAGGCGGGAAAAAAGGTGACGGTGATCCCGGTCACGACCGAAGAATACGGAAAATCGGCGGCATCGCGTCCCATGAACAGCCGCCTGAGCAAAAAGAAGCTGAAGGCGAATGGCTTTGCCCTGCTTCCTTCATGGCAGGACGCACTGACCCGTTATCTGAAAGAGATCGGGTATTGAGATCGACAGCATAAGGAGAATGCCGGAATGAGCCAGATCAGCGTTAACACATGCGGCATCGAGGGCCTCGTTGAGATCCAGCCTACGGTGCACCGCGACGCGCGCGGATATTTTGTCGAAACGTATAACCAGCGGGATATGGAAGAAGCCGGCCTGCCGATGATCTTCGTGCAGGATAACCAGAGCGCCTCTGTGAAAGGCGTGCTGCGCGGCCTGCACTATCAGAAGGAACATCCGCAGGGCAAGCTGGTGCGGGTCGTCCGCGGCGAAGTCTTTGATGTGGCGGTGGACCTGCGGGCAAAAAGCCCCACCTTCGGCAAATGGCACGGTGTGCTGCTGAGCGCGGAGAAGATGAATCAGTTTTATATTCCCGAAGGCTTTGCCCACGGCTTCCTGGTGCTTTCCGACTACGCGGAATTCTGCTATAAGGTGACGGACTTTTATCACCCCGGCGATGAAGGCGCGCTGGCCTTCAACGATCCGGAGATCGCCGTCAGCTGGCCCGGCCTTAAGGGAGACTATCCCGGCTCCGCGGATCCCTCCGGTTACCGGATGGAGGACGGCACGCCGCTCACGCTTTCAGCCAAAGATATCCTTGCCCCGAGGCTCGGAGAGGCCTTCCGCTTCTGAACGACTGGACATGATACAGCGTCTGGATGACCGGTATCTGATCGCTGCGTAAATCTCTTGTTTTCCGGAGGATCTGCATGAAGAAGCAAAAAACGCTTCAGCGATTTTCACATTCCCTGCTGGCTCTGACACGGGCCGCAGCCTTTCTGGCTGCGGCGCTTCCGTATTTTCTGATCATGGGGCAGCGTTATTTCCCCTTGCTCAATCTTTCCCGTACCCTCGCGGTCACCGCGCTGGCCTTCCTGATGGCCTATATCTTTATGGGACGGGTCTACGGAGGCTTTGACATCGGCAAGCGCAAGAGCAAGCCCATCATCTATTCTCAGGTGGCGGCGCTGCTGTTCACTGATCTGATCGCGCAGCTCTTCCTGTCGATCATGCTTTCCAACGAGACGAGCGACAACCGCTTCCGCGTGGCCAATCTCTGGTTCATGCTTCTTTCCTATGCGGTCCAGATCCTCCTGCTGATCATATTGACCTATGCGCTGAACGCCCTGTATTTCAAGGTGCATGCGCCTTCAAAATGCCTGGTGGTCTCCAAAGAGGGGACGGATATCCAGAGCTTTTTAAAGGAGATCGGCAAATTTCAAAAGCAGTTTCAGGTGATGGCGGAGGCAGACTGGCAGGATCCGGATCTGGAGCAGTCCATCTACCAGAACGACATCATCTTTTTCTACGGGCTTACCCCTGCGGAGCGGGCACGCGGCGTCCTGTACTCGTACCGCAAGAAAAAAGACATTTATTATTCTATGGAACTGACGGATATCGTGGCGCTGCGCAGCGAGACCGTGTATTTCTCCGATAAATCCATGATCGCCTCCCCTGAGCGCTATATGAGCTTTGAGCAGCGCTGCATCAAACGCGGGATGGACCTTGTACTGGCTTCTTTTGCCCTGGTGCTGCTGAGCCCGGTTTTCCTGCTCACGGCCCTGGCCATCAAGCTGGAGGACGGCGGTCCCGTCTTTTACCGGCAGGAACGCGTGACCTTCGGCGGGCGCATTTTCGAGGTGCTGAAGTTCCGCTCCATGCGGGCGGAAGAGGGGGGAAAACACGTCTCCGTCTCCAAGGATGATGACCGCATCACCAAGGTGGGGCGCTTTATCCGCAAGTACCGGATCGATGAATTCCCGCAGCTCATCAATATCATCAAGAGCGATATGAGCATCGTGGGACCGCGGCCGGAGATGGTGGAGAATGTCGAAAAATATACCGCGGAATATCCTGAGTTTGTCTACCGTGAGCGGGCCAAGGCCGGTCTTACCGGCATGGCGCAGATCTACGGCAAGTACAACACCAGCCCGAAGGACAAGCTCATGCTGGACCTTTCCTACATCGAGCAGTTCAGCATCTGGCTGGACTTAAAGCTCATGTTCCGCACCGTCCTGGTCCTGTTTACCCCGGATGAAAGCACGGAAGCTTTTGCGGAGGACCAGAGCAGCAGCGCGGACGCTTTGACGGCAGAGCTGACGGCAGACAAGGCCAAGGAGGCAGCAGATGAGTGATAAGATCCCGGTCTCCGGCGCCATCGTCACCTATCACAACCGTGACGAGATCCTGGACTGCCTTAGGAGCATCAGCGAACACACGCAGGGAGTCGAGCTTTCCCTGTTTATCTCGGATAACGGTTCGGATGACGGCACCCCTGCCGCCGTGCGGGCCGCTTTTCCTGCGGTGACGGTGATCGAAAACGGGGCAAATCTCGGCTTCGGCGCCGGTCATAACAGAGTGCTGCCGCTGCTGCACTCGAAGTATCATGTGATGATCAATCCGGACATCACCCTGCAGGAGGACGCGATCTCTGCCATGGTCTTGTACATGGAAGCGCATCCGGAAGTGGGACTGATGATGCCGGATATCCGCTATCCGGACGGGAGCAGGCAGATCCTGCCAAAGCATGATCCCAGCTGGTGGTATATGATCGCGGGGAAATTCCTTCCTTCGGTGCGCAAAGCGTACTGCCGCGGAGGGGAAGCCATGGATCAGCCTGAGGAGATCGAATTCTGCTCCGGCTGCTTCTGCATGATCCGCACGGAACTGTTCAAGACCCTCGGCGGCTTTGATGAGCGCTATTTTCTTTATATGGAGGATGCGGACTTAAGCCGCCGGGTGCGGCAGAACGCGAAGGTGATCTTTTTCCCCGGCGCGAAGGTCACGCATGCCTGGCATCATGACAGCGCAAAGAGCAGCAGGGCATTAAAGCTCCATCTCCAGTCCGCGCGGAAATACTTTGCCAAATGGAAGGGGGAGAAGCAATGAGCCGGGTTACGATCCTTCTTGCGGCGTATAAGGGGAACGATTACGCAGGCGCCATGATCGATTCTATTCTGGCGCAGGATTGTGATGACTGGGAACTGATCCTGTCGGACGACGGAACGGATACAGAGGCGCTGCTTGCTTCCTATGCGGAAAAGTACCCTGACCGGATCATCCATCACCGCTCCGGACTGCGCTTTGGCAGCGCGCAGAAGCATTTTCTGCATCTTATGAAGGAATACCGGAACGCGGAGTATCTGATGTTCTGCGATCAGGATGACGTATGGCATCCCGACAAGGTGCGCAAAACACTGGCGGCGATGCAGGAGGCGGAGCGAAAAGCCCGCGCGGAGAGCCGTGAAGAGAACGCGCCGCCCATCCTTGTGCATACAGATCTGCGGGTCGTGGACGGGGCGCTCAGGCCGATCGATGAAAGCTTTATGCATTATTCGCGCCTTGACGGCAGGCGCCTTGCCCTGAATGAACTCCTGATTCAGAACGTGGTCACCGGCTGCACGCTGATGATCAACAGACCGCTCACGGCTCTTGCCCTTGAGGGCGCAGGAGAGGAAAAGATGCTGATGCACGACTGGTGGATCGCGCTTTGTGCGGCGGCTTTCGGAAAGAGCGTTTTTCTGCCCGAAGCGACCATCGATTACCGTCAGCACGGCGGGAACACTGTAGGGGCCAAGAGCCCGCTGAACCCGGCTTATTTAAAGAGCCGCCTTTCCGGCGGCGCCATCAAAAAGGCACTGAACGATACCTCGGCGCAGGCGGCGGCCTTTCTTTCGGTCTACGGGGACCGGCTGGATGAAGCGCAGAAAGAACTGGTCGGGACCTATGCGAAGCTTCCGGATATGGGAAAGCTTGCCCGCCTTCGCAGCTACTCGCGCTGCGGCTTCTGGAAAAAGGATCCCGGCCGCCGCATCGCTCAGATGATCTGGGGGTAAGAGATGATCGTCGGAATCGGAACGGATATCTGCAGCATCGAACGCTTCGAAGATGAGGAGAAGCGGAACGCGCTCCTTGCACGCTTTTATACGGAAGGTGAAAGAGAATACATTACAGGCCGAGGAATGGGCGCGGCGGCTTCGGCAGCTGCCTGCTTTGCGGCAAAGGAGGCCTGCGCCAAGGCGCTCGGGACCGGCTTTCGCGGCTTTGGACCGTCGGATATCGAGGTGATCCACAATGAGGACGGAAAGCCCGGATACCGGCTGCTGGGGGAGGCAATGATGCTTGCCCGCAGAAAGGGCGTTGACCGCGTGCATCTTTCGCTTTCTCATGACGGCGGGCAGGCGATCGCCTTTGCCTTGCTGGAAGGAAGAGGAAGGAAGGGACATGACCTTCTCTGGGATTAAGCAGAGAAAACATCGCTGGCTTGCTTATGCGCCCTCCCGCACAGACAATGTGCTGTATGGGATAGGCTGGGGGCTGATCGCTCTGGGAGCCGCTGCTCTTTTCCTGCATCGGTTCAGACCGGGACTTGCCGCAAAGCTTCGCTGGCCCTTTCCCTGCGCGTTTTACCGCGTGCTGCACATTCCCTGCCTTGGCTGCGGCGCGACCAGGGCGCTGCGGGCCTTCCTGCAGGGGGATCTGATGACGTCTTTTTCGTATCATCCGGCTGTACCGGCAGCGTGCCTTTCGGCCCTGCTTTTTATGATCTCACAGACGGCCGGACGTCTTTCCCGCGGAAAGATACGCATGCTGACGTTTAACGACGGTATGATCTATGCCCTGCTCTTTATCATTCTGCTGCAGTGGATCGTGAAGCTGATCATCGGCTGGACGCCGTAAATAAAGAGGAACCTATGGATATTATCAAACTGCTGGCCGAAGAACTGGCCATCAAGGACTCACAGGTCAAAGCGACCGTAGAACTGATCGATGAGGGGAATACCATCCCCTTTATTTCCCGCTACCGCAAAGAAGTGACCGGCGGCTTAAATGATGAGGTCCTGCGCACGCTGGACGAGCGCCTGAAGTATCTGCGCGGGCTGGAAGAGCGGAAGGCGGCCGTGCTGAAGAGCATCGAAGAGCAGGGAAAGCTCACCCCTGAACTGCAGACGCAGATCGAAGAGGCGAAGACCCTGGTCGCAGTGGAGGACCTGTACCGCCCGTATAAGCAGAAGAGAAGGACCCGCGCGACCGTGGCAAAGGAAAAGGGACTGGAACCGCTGGCGCAGGAGATCCTCAGGCAGGAGGCAAAGGCGCCCCTCGAGACACTGGCTGAAGCGTACATCAGCGAAGAGAAGGGCGTGGCAAACGTGCAGGATGCCCTCGCCGGCGC
>CADCPP010000079.1 GCA_902803355.1 uncultured Lachnospiraceae bacterium
ATTTACGGTCGCTTTTATCGCTGTGGGAATTGAGCAAAAGGCCGGATACTATGAATGCCAGAATTGCCACCACAGATATGTTCCTACCTACTGGCAGACAAACCTTGCCATGCATTATGGCAGGACAAGATATATGAAGTGCCCGGAGTGTGGAAAAAGAAGCTGGCAGAAGAAAGTCCTCAGCAAGGAAGATGAGGAGGTGCAGTGACATGACGGACTATCCTCACGTTGGGACTGCCTCTTTCATCTGGCTGATCACCGGTGCCGTGCTCTGGATCGCTCTTCCGCTGCTTTTGGCTATCCTGTGGAAGATCCGGAAAAAGGAGCCGTTTATTTCGATCCTGACCGGCGCTGCGGCGTTCCTGCTTTTTGCGGTGATCCTGGAAAAACCGATTCAGAATGTGCTGGCCTTTCCTTCCGCCATGGGCCTTCCGGAGCACGCCGTGAGCCGCTTTCTCAACGCACATCCGGTTCTGCTGGCGCTTGTGGCAGGGCTTTTCCCCGGAGTGTTTGAAGAAACCGGGCGGCTGATCGCCTTCAAAACGGTCCTGAAAAAGCGCAGGAACAGAGAGACTGCCATTTCCTACGGCATCGGACACGGCGGTTTTGAAGTGATCCTGATACTCGGACTGACCTCTCTCCAGTACATTGCGTATGCCGTAATGCTGGGCACCGGCAGCTTTGGTGCCGTGGTCGACCAGGTCGCGTCGCAGGCGCCGGAACAGCTTGCCAGCGTCAAGACGGTTGTGAAGCTGATTGCGGGATTCTCTTTTGCCGATTTGGGGATCGCCTTCGTTGAACGGATCTTTGCGGTCCTGTTTCATATCGGCGCCTCCATCCTGGTGTTTTACGCCTGCCGGGACAAAAAGCGCTTCTGGCTGTATCCTTTGGCCGTCGTACTCCATACCGGAATGGATTTTATCGCGGGCTTAAGTATCTTTAACGTCATAAGCCTCTCTCCGTGGGCGCTGGAGGGCATCGTCGCGCTGTTCGGATCGCTCGCCTTCTTCGGTGCATACTTCCTGCTCTATAAGAAAGCCGGAAAGGGCCTTAAAGCAACTTAACTTAACAAAAATCGCCTGATTCTGTTATCTGCAGTTGGTAGACAGCCAGGCAACTTTGCTTTACGATGATCATGAAAATCCTATTTTGGAGGCTTTTTGATGATTGCAGAAGTAAACGGCCTGGTAAAGAAGTATCCCTCCTTTACGCTGTCCGATGTCTCTTTCTCGCTTGACCGCGGGAGGATCACCGGATTTATCGGCAGAAACGGCGCAGGGAAAACAACCACGATCAAGTCCATGCTGAATCTGGTCCGCCCGGACAGCGGCAAGGTCAGCTTTTTCGGCCTTCCCCTCTCCGGCCATGAAGCAGAGATCAAACAGCGGATCGGTTACTCGTCAGGGACGATCAGCTGGTATCCGCGAAAAAAGATCCGGGACATCGTCCGCAGCGTGAAAAGCTTTTATGAGGCCTGGGACGATACGGCTTACCGCCGGTACCGGGACCTCTTTGCGATCGATGAAGCGAAAACACCGCTGCAGCTATCCGAGGGCATGAAGGTGAAGCTGAACCTCCTGCTCGCGCTTTCTCACAAGGCCGAGGTGCTGATCCTGGATGAGCCGACAAGCGGCCTTGACCCCTTCTCCAGAAATGAGCTGCTCGAGATCTTTGCGGACCTGAAGAATGAGGGCGTGGCGGTGTTTTTCTCGACGCACATCATCTCCGACATCGAAAAATGCGCGGATGATATCCTCTATATTTCACGGGGAAGGATCGCCGCGGCGGCGACGAAGGAAGATTTTGTCCGGCAGTATTCCGAAGAGGGCGAAACGCTCGAAGACACCATGCTCCGGATGGAAGGAGGTGCCGCACATGCGTAAGCTTCTCCGAAAGGAAATGCGCCTTGCCGCTTCGCCCCTCTCCTATCTGTTCACCGCATTCGGCCTGATGTTCCTTGTACCCGGTTACCCGATCCTCTGCGGGGCCTTCTTCGTAACACTGGGCCTGTTTCAGAGCTTTCAGGCAGCCAGGGAGGCCAACGATATCGTCTTTTCCGCGCTGCTGCCGGTCGCCAAGAAGGACGTCGTGAAGGGAAAATATCTGTTCGTCTGCCTGATCGAGGCCTGCGGGCTCATCCTGATGACCGCATCCGTCCTTCTGCGGATGACCGTCTTTTCCGGCTCCGCCGTCTACCGCAGCAATGCTCTGATGAATGCCAACTTCTTTGCCCTGGCCGCGGCGTGCGTAATCTTCGGCCTGTTTAACCTGATCTTTGTGGGCGGATTTTTCAAAACAGCTTATAAATTTGCCCGCCCGTTCGTGATTTATATCATCGTCTGCTTTCTGGTCATACTCGCAGCCGAAGCCCTGCATCACGTGCCGGGGCTGGAAATGCTGAATGCGTTCGGAACAGACCGTCTGGGGCTCCAGCTTGGCCTGCTTGCAGCAGGAATCATTCTCTTCCTGCTGTTTACGCTTTTATCCTGCAGAAAAGCCTGCAAAAGATTTGAACGAATAGACTTATAAGGAGAAACAAGAGATGCTGAAGGATAATCTGGTCATGCTGAGAAACCTCCACGGGTTTTCCCAGGAAGGGGTTGCCGAAAAAATAGGGATCTCGCGGCAGGCTTATGCCAAATGGGAAAGCGGCGCCACCGTCCCGGACGTTGAAAAATGTGCGCTTCTGGCCGAGCTGTACGGAACGACCGTAGACAGTCTGATCAGGACGGAGCCGGCAGAGGGCGCAGAGATGCTTCCGCCCGCTCCCAAAGGAAAAAACATCTGGGGCTCCGTTGCGGTAGGCGACAGAGGCCAGATCGTGATCCCGAAAGGTGCACGGGATCTGTTCGGTTTAAGCGGCGGAAAGCGCCTGATCGTCCTCAGCGACGAAAACGGCATCGCGCTGATTCCGGATGAAGCCTTCATGGACCGCATGAGAACCGCTATGGAACGGGGGATGGAGAAGGCGTAAATACGAGCATATAATAGCCGCAGAGCCTATAAGGAGGACGAAACATGATCGACTTTTATCAGATCCGCAGCCCGCTGTCGCAGATGACGGACGAACGCATGAAACGCTTTATCCGGCTGCTTGAGCAAGAACTTGGTGAAGAGCTCCGTCAGGTCAGTCTGACAGACTATCTGCGTGATGAATTTGCCCTTCTGTACGTGGCATCCGGCGGCAGTGAAGGCTATTTTCTGGAAGTATTTGAGCAGCTGAAGGGCAGAAATTGTTATATTCTGACCAGCGGAGAATCAAATTCACTTGCTGCATCAATGGAGATCCTCAGTTACCTGAAGAAGCGGGGCGGTGCAGGACAGATCCTGCATGGAGACGTCGTTTCTGTTGCCGCAAGGATCCGCGCACTGCGCAGTGCTCACCGTGCAGTTCATGCTCTCCATGGCAAAAAGCTTGGCTGCATCGGCGCCCCTTCTTCATGGCTGATCGCCAGCGATTACGATGCGGATGCTGTTCAGCGCAGGCTGGGACTTGGTTTCGTGCAGATCCCCATGGAGGAACTGCTTTCTGAGATCGCACAGAACCGCTATGAGGACAACGAATACACCGAGCGTTTCAAATCCATGGCCTTTGACCGCGCCGAACTGGAGAAAGCACTGTGCATTTACGGTGCCGTAAAGCGCATCAGCGAGCGCTATGGGCTCTGTGGTGTATCGGTCCGCTGCTTTGACCTGCTGGACACGGTACATTCGACGGGATGTCTGGCCTTGTCCATTCTGAACAGTCTCGGGGTCTATGCGGGCTGTGAAGGCGATATGCCTTCTCTTCTGTCCATGGCGGTTCTCGGCAGTGTTTCGGGCGAGGATCTCTTCATGTGCAATCCGAGCCGTTTTGACACCAAAGAAGGCTGCGCGACCTTCGCCCACTGCACGCTTCCTCTGACCATGCCTGCCCGCTTTTGCCTGAACACACATTTCGAGTCTGGGATCGGCGTCGCCGTCCAGGGCAGTTTCGACAAGGGAGACTGCACGATCTTCAAATGCGCAGGGGATCTGTCACGTCACTTCGTACAGGAAGGCCAGATCCTGGATACACCGTTCAGCGATGCGCTCTGCCGCACACAGGTCCGCGTGGGCATTGACGACTTTTCATACTACCTGACAGATCCCATTGGCAACCATCATATCCTCTGCAAAGGCAGACACGCACAGGAGATCGAGGCTTTTTTCAGTCTTCTTAATCCCTGATCTCACCGAGATCCAGCTCCATCATGCCCTTATCGCCGGGGATCGGAATAGAAAGTGACAGATGGATGGGCGTTCCGTTCGGAAGCTCCAGTTCCTTATACACGGAATCGATATCCGTAAAGTGAACGATCCCGGATCCTTCCGGCGGGATCAGCAGGGAGAAGATGCCGCCGTACTTTTCGCCTTCAACATACCACTGACACTGGGCGAACCAAGGCCAGTATTTTGCAAATAGTTCCGTATCGGTGCGGTTCCGGATGGCAAAGGTATTGCCCCGCTCGTCCCGGATCCGGTACACGCTGTAGATCAGCTCTCCGCCATATTCGAAATCGCCGACCAGATCGCCATAGAGATCGCCCCAGTCATCCTCGGTCCACCTACTGCTCCGAAGAACGCGCGTATAATTGACCTGCTCCGATTTGCTGCCGATCTGAACGCTGAAATGGAGGGAAAGTTCCGTCAGAGGCAGCTCGGCAAGACCAGTGGCATAATTGCTGATCTCTGTCCTGAACTGAGCGTCGGAGTCCACTATCGAATAATATACCGTTGCAGATTCTCCGGATTTCAGCCATCCGGTTCCTTTTTGCGTACCTCTCATCTTCTCCAGATAAAGCCCGTCGTAGAAGATTTTGTCGCTGAAAATGACGTCCACTTTCTTGTTATCGGGGTTGTTGTTTTTCACTTCGAAGTAGTGCTCATAATCGTAAGAACGCAGGGTAACGGTCACACCGTCCTGTTCGAAGACGAGCTGGTCCCGGTACACGCCGAGCAGCTTATCCACAACGATGACACCGTATTCACCCATCGCGCGGACTTCATCATCCGTGGTCAGCGCCGCAGCTTCGCTGCTGCCGGAAGCCCCCACCGGCTTTGCCTGGGAAAGGTCGATATTGTTTCCACGGCTCAGCGTATCCGCCATCGTATGCGTGCGCGACGTTCTCCTGACTGAAGCGACTTCTTGCTTTCCGTCCAGACTTCGGATGAAGGCGCGTTCGTCCCCATACAGGCTGATGCCCAGATGCTGTTCCATTTCCAGCAGATATCCGCTGCCGAAGCCGCCAAAGCGCAGTTCATCAAGCCCGGGCAGTTCGGAAAGATCTTCGTCAAATGTATGGAATTTTCCTTCCCGGTCCACAACACCATAGAGCGTCTTGTCCTGGGTATACAGGCTCCCCGTGATATATCCGCCGGCCCCATCGCTGCCAGGATGAAAATCACCTTCAAACGTTTTATGGATATAGAGGAAGCTGTTGTCCGGTGCCATCATGGAAAGCAATAATTTGCCGTTCACAGAATATTCCTGAAACAAGATATAGCCATCGTCAAACACGCTCATATCGACAGAGCCTTCGGAAGCGCCGATCTCACCCGGTATTTCGATCTTTTGTCCGGACTGGTCATAAAGCCCGGTTTCTCTTTCAAAAAAGTTGTATCTGCTCCAGACTCTGCCATACTGCGACAGATGTTCATTGCTGTGGTTCCAAATATAGCCGATATTGTTCGTCACCACCAGATTGATGCGGTCCTCCTGCAGCTGATCGGTCGTGACAAGATAGCCGTTGGCCAGGGTGATCCCGTTGTAAAAACGGCAGCTCTGATCCTTGGCTTCCCAGCGGTCTGTCTGTTGTACGGTATTGTTGTTCAGGTTGTAATAGGCAAAGTACGCGCTGCCGAAAAACCCTTCACCGAAGTCGACGGCAGATGGCGTATCATAATCCGAACCGTTTTCACTGACAAGCCGCGGCACGTCTGCCGGCTTTCCGTCATTGCCCAGGGGGATCACATACACCTTTGTTTCCAGCCCGCTCCTGTCCAGGCACATCAGAAGGAAACGGTCATCGGACCTTCCGACGATGCGGCAGATAAGGTCATCCGTCCCGATAAAGCAGGCAAGTTCCCTGCCATCCTTATCGATGATCACGGACACATCATAGCGGTAATCGGCCCGGCCGGTGATATACGCCGTTCCGTTCCGCAGCGGATCGAAATGATCAAAGTTCACCGCAGCATCAACACCGTCGATCCTGACGGTCTTCGGGACCTCGTAAAGGATCTCTCCCTCGGTATTGATCAGCAGCCTGTTCCACATCTTATCTCTCACCCAGGCCCGGTCTTCGCTGAAGCCGTAATCGATCTCAAAATAGGCACTGCCGCTGAAGTCGGGCAGGTAAAGCGGGCTTTCCTCATCGGCTGTTTCTGTCTCGGAAGGAACGGTCTCCGGCTGCGTCGCAGCGGGAACTGTTTGCGCCGAAACAGGGAGCGTCTCCGCAGGAGCGGCAGTTCCTGACGCTGCAGGCTCTGCCGAAGGCTTCGCCGCCTTTGTTTCGCGGGTCTTCTGTGTCTCCGGGGCTGAAGCCGGCTCCTCTTTTCCGCATCCAGAAAGAAGCACTGCAGCCATCACGAGGCACAGCAAACTGGTAAGAACTCTTTTTTTATGATCTGCTTTGATATGTTTCATCATTTGTCTCCTGCCTGTCTATTCTAAGTCATTTATTCCATGTAATGAAGATCGCTTGTCCGGGGCATTCCGAGGGGAAGGTCCGTGCCCCCCGGCCAGGAAATGCTTGCCGAGCTGACGCTGAACACGATATGCTGTCCGTCCAGGTTTGCCGGAAGTGTCGGTTCTTTGGAATAGGGGGACTTGATACAGATCATCTTCACCTCTCGCGTGACGCTCTCGCCGACCTGCGTTCCGCTCAGCACCTGCGGCTCATCCAGAATAATGATGCGGTAGGTATTCTTTTTATTGGCATTGGCCGCGTTGGGATCCGGCATTCCCTGAAGTCTGATCACCTCGTCATAGCTGTAGGTATTGACGCTGCCCTCAAGGACGATCCGGCCCGCAGCCTCTTCCGCTGCTTTCCACCTGGCCAGGGCTTCCTCCTGCGGATCGGCAGTGGTCTCCTCCTTAGCCGCGGTCTCTTCCTCCACCGTCGTTTCCTCTTCAGCCGTGCTTTCCGGCTCGCTTGTCGTGCCCTGCTCCGCCGTGGTCTCCGCCGTTTCCGCGCTGGTGACCGGTGCGGGAACAGTCCTTCCCTCCGTGCTTTCCGTATCAGCCGCTGTTTCGGCCGAAGGCACCAAAGTCGTCACCGGGGTGTTCCCCTGTCCGGACAGCTTCGCGATCCCGAAGATCCCGCCGCCGATCACGGCAGCTGCCGCGATCACGATGAGTACGGTCTTCCCGGCGGAGAGCCCTGCTCCCGCAGCGGCTGCTGAAACTCCCGCGGCAGCGGTCCCCGCTGTCTTCCGCCCTGCCTCTGAGGAAAGAGTTGACAGCGTTTCCGCCGCGTTTGCGGACAGGTTTCCGGCTGCGGCAAGGCCATCTCCCGAAACGTCCCCGATAATTCGCCGGAAAAGCACGGGGTCGGGTTTTTCCGCCGAGCTGTCCCTGCTGCGGAAAAGCCAGAGCAGGAAGAGGATCGGGCTGAGATCGTACAGCTTAGTGCCCTTCTTCTCCAGTTCGCGGACCTTCTTTTCGACCTTCCTCCGGCCGTAGAGAAGGCGGCTCTTCACTGCGCTCTCGCTCACGTTCATGGCCGCGGCGATCTCCTTCACGGACATTTCCTCATAGTAAAACATGCCGATGGCCGCCCGCTGATCCTCCGGAAGCTCATCCAGGATCTCCCGGATAAGGCGCGTCGTTTCTTCCTGCTCCATGTACTGCTCAGGAAGATTCTCCGTGCGCTCGTCCTCAAAGAAGTCCTCTGCCGGGATATCTTCGTCCTCGCCCGCGCTCAGCTCGCTGAAGAGCAGCGGCTTCTTCTTTTTCAGCCAGTCGCACGCGGTGTTGGCTGCGATCTGCCTGATCCAGGACGTAAATGCACCCTCATCGCCCTCAAAGCCGTCCAGGTGCGAAAATGCCTTAATATAGGAATCCTGCAGGATGTCGAAGGCATCGTCTTCATTTTTGATCATGGACCGGACTGTGTAGTAGACCTTGCTGTAGCTCCTCTCGTACAGCGCCGCAATCGCCTCTTGGTCCCCGTTCTTCGCTTTTTTGATCAGTTCACTGTCCTTCATCATCTGTCCGCTCCCTGTTTCCTGCTTATCCGCAGCAGCGTTTTCAGCAAACGCTCTTTTTTCTCTCCGTCGATCGGAAATGACTCGACCGCGCGCCGTATGAGAGATCTGAAAAAATCCTTCACCGTGCTCCTCTCCTTTTCCGGCAGCTCTTGCCGCCTCACTTCTGTAACGAACGAAGAGTGCTCCCGGTTGCAGGATCTTTAAAAAAATTTGGAAAATTTTCGTTTTTCGAAATAACCGCGTTCAGTATATCTATGATGGCTTAAAAAAAAAGCGCCGCGGCATCTTCCCATCACGGATCACCTGAAGCACGCGGCAGCAATGTTTGAGGGAGAAAGATCCGTTTGATCTTTCCAAGGATTGTTTACTGTTTCTGCGTTGCCCTGTAGCTGATGGCCAGTTCCTTCAGCACATCTTTCACGGCCTCATACGCCTCGTTGTCCGCGTAGTCGTCGATCAGAAGGACGGTGTTGCCATCCTTGTAGTCTGAAAGCAGCAGGGCTTTAACGGCTTCTTCATCCTTGCAGAGCGTGCCGTTTACATAGATCTCCGTCTTGTTCACGCGGATCACAAAATCCTCGGCATAGGTCTCCTGCGTGCTGTCCTGCATCGTTTCCACGGAGCTTTCCGCAGGCGGAGCCACCGTCGTCACGTCACCTTCTCCGCTTCCGGCACCGCCGCCGAAGCCGAGTCCGGCGAGCAGACTCGCCAGGATCACAAGGATCGATACCCCGCTGGTATTGCGAAAAGCCTTCGCTGCCGGCTTTTTTGCTTTGGATTCCTTCTTCACAAACGCCTTGGTGCCTGCCCAGCCCACGGCGCCTACACCGAACATGCCGGCGCCGATGGCAAATAGCGTCGGATTGCGGTTCTCAAAAGATCTTTCGATCATGTTTTCCGCGGCCAGCATCAGCATCGGGTTAATAAACATCATCATATTTCTCCTCCAGTCCGGCAATGATGCGGTCCAGCGTTTCGCGGTCCCGCTTCAGGATCTGTTCCGTGCCCACGGACAGCACGATGATCACCCGGTCGGCTTTTTCCGTGCTGCCGCTGCTGTTTGCTTCGATATATTGCTCCAGCCAGTTTGCAAGGCGGGCAAAGGTCGTTTCGGCGTTGTCATTGGTAAAATCTGCCGCGGGAAAGGCATCGCCCGGTGCGGCAGCCGAAAGCTTGCGGTGCGTGGTATCCTGCGTATCGTAAATGCAGTTTATGGTCACGATCTTGACGCGCCGCCCGATCACGCTGTCCTCGTATTCGGCAAGGCGCTGCTCGTAGCGGGCTTCCAGGGCTTCCTGATCAAACAGCTGCGCCTCCAGAGAGGCGATCTCCGCATCCTTTGCGGCCGCCTGCTTCTCAAGATCGCTTTTCTCCTGCCGGGCCGCTCTCGCCTCAGATTCCGCTTCTGCCGTCACCTTTTTCGTGTTCAGCGCATTGCTGATGATCACGATGAACAGGATAATGAAGATCACATCCAGCAGCGGCGTGAGTTCGATGGGCGCATTCGACCTGCTTGCGGAGGCGGGATTTTTTCTCTTCATTGCGCCTCCTTACTGTGCCTCTTTGATGATCGTCTCCAGGCTCAGGCGCTCGATCGCGCTGTCCACGGTGTCGAACCTCGCGTCGATATCATTGACGAGCTTTCCGGGAAGGATCGCATCCACCGCCTTCAGAATGATGGCGCAGACAAGGCCCCAAAAGGTCGTCCAAAGCGCCTGCGAGAGGCCGGCGACCAGGCTGTCGATATCCGCCAGATCGCTGGTGACGAGGCCAAGCACGGTTCCGAAAATGCCCAGCAGCGGAAAGAGACTGATCAGCTGCGAAGCGACCACATAGAAAGAATAGCGCTTATTGTACTCTTCGCGGTTTTCTTCGAGCTTTTTCCGGTCGTAGCTTACCTTCTGCTCCGCCGTGGCCGAGACGTTTCCTTTTTTGTCCAGCTTTTCCCGGTAGGCGTTTTCCCGCACCTCAATGCGGCCAAAGGCAAGCAGGATCTCCTTGAATTTCATGCTGCACCAGAGAAGCACCGCCAGCACAGCGATGCCGAGGATAATGATCAATACACTGATAAAGTCCATCTGTCCCCCTCCTGTATTCCTCTGCCGCCTTCGGGAGGATCTGCCTTCAGTCTGCCTGTTTTTCCTCCTGAACGGCCGTATTTTTGAGCAGTTTCCGGTAAAACAGGCCGTAAGCCGTCATATTCGCCAGAGCGACTGCCGTCGCCGTCAGGATCAGGATGTTCGCGGTCTTCTCGGAGATCGATGTCGAGACGAGCAGGACCGCGATAATGATGTACAAAACGACGGTCGTTGCCTTGCCGTGCCAGCGGGCGCTGTTCACGCCCTTGTCTGCCCACATGGCCTTCAGGCCCCAGAGCGACATCAGCAGCGCGCCCAGCGCGAACGCGCCGATGGCGAACCACATGGCAGGGTAGCGGAAGGCAAGCAGAATCATCATAATACCTTCGGTAAATTTATCAGCCACAGGATCCAGGATCTTGCCCAGATTGGAGATCTGGTTGAAATGGCGGGCGATAAAGCCGTCCGTCACGTCCGTCAGTCCCGAAAGCACCAGCAGCCCGGCTACGACCAGGTATTTCTTTTCCTTCACGTAGAGCCAGACGATGACCGGGATCAGGAGCAGGCGGAACAGGCTCATCAGGTTGGGGATGGTGAAAATGCGGTTTTCATCCACCCCGGCACGGTCTGCCTGCTTCTCTGTCTCCACGGCTGTTTCACTTCTTTCCTTCATTGTTTTGCCTCTTTGATCTGTTTTGCCAGCGCCGCGTTGGTATAGGCGGGATCATCCGTCACCTCCCGGATCAGATGAAGCTCCGGCGGGAGGATGAGAGCTTCTCCCTCGCTCTGAAGCTCCGCCTCCAGCACCGCCTGATCGGTCCAGAAGGGGAAGATGTCCACCTCGATCACGTGTCCTTCATAAGGGAAGGCGTAGCGTGTCTTTTCAATGGCCGCGCGCAGGGGGTCACGCTGCGCAAGGAAGGCCAGATAGGCTGCCTCATCGATCACCGTTTCCTTTTCCACGCGGGTCATATTGGTCAGATGCTTCTTCGCGGTATGGGTGTAGGTGACCACACCGTCTGTCACGCTTTTCCGCACTCTCGCGCGGTATTCTCCCTCTTTCACAAGATAGGTCTGCGTGATCGCGCGCACGCGGCAGCCGGGCCGGCCTTCCAGCCAGCATACATCCGGCATTTCGATCAGAAACTTCCTCTCGATCTCAAGAGGAGCTGTTTTGCTGTCTTTCATTTTCACGGCCTTACGGTCTGAGGAGCAGGGAGTGCCCGCTCATCTCCTCCGGCTGCGCGATCCCCATGAGATCCAGCAGCGTAGGGGCGATATCGCAGAGCCGCCCGCCCTCTTTCAGGCGAATGCCCTCATCCGCTCCGATGAGCAGGAAGGGCACTGGATTTGTGGTATGCGCCGTCATGGGCGCGTTTGCCTCTTCATCCCACATGACTTCACAGTTGCCATGGTCCGCGCAGAGGAACATCTGGCCTCCGGCTTTCAGCAGAGTATCGACCGCGCGCCCCACGCAGGTATCCACGGCTTCCACTGCGGCGACAGCCGCCTCGAATACGCCGGTGTGCCCCACCATATCGGGGTTCGCAAAATTGATGATGATCAGGTCGTACTTTCCGCTTTCGATCGCTTCGCAGAGCTTATCGCAGACCGTAAAAGCGCTCATTTCCGGCTGCAGGTCGTAGGTGGCCACCTTCGGCGAGGGCACGAGGATACGGTCCTCTCCTTCGTTCGGCGTCTCCACGCCGCAGTTGAAGAAGAAGGTCACATGCGCGTACTTTTCGGTCTCCGCAAGGCGCAGCTGCTTCAGGCCGAGCGAGGAAACATATTCGCCCAGGGTGTTCTTGAAGCTTTCCTTTCCATAGGCGACCAGATGGTTCGGGATGGTCTTGTCATAGTCGGTAAAGAAGACATAGCAAAGGTCCTCAAGCTGTCTTCTCTCAAAGCCGGCAAAGTCCGGATCCAGGAAGGCGCGGGAGATCTCTCTTGCGCGGTCCGGCCGGAAGTTGAAGAAGATGACGGCGTCGCCGCTCTTTACGCGGCGGACGGGCTCATCCCCTTCGTAGCAGACGATCGGCTTTACGAACTCATCCGTCACGCCTTCATCATAGGAGGCCTGCAGGGCAGCGTCCGGGTCTGCCGCGGGGATGCCGGCGCCGAGCGTCAGCGCGCGGTAAGCCTTCTCCACGCGTTCCCAGCGGTTGTCGCGGTCCATGGCATAGTAGCGGCCCACGATGGTCCCGAGCTTTCCGATGCCCAGTTCCTTCATTTTGCCTTCCAGCTCCTTCACATAGGAAAGGCCGGAAGTGGGCGGCGTATCGCGGCCGTCCAGGAAGGCGTGGACGATCACGTCCTTTACGCCTTCGCGCTTTGCCATGTCCAGCAGGGCATAGATATGCGTGTTGTGGCTGTGCACGCCGCCGTCCGAAACCAGGCCGAACAGGTGCAGTGCCGCGCCGTCGCTTTTTGCTTTGCTCATGGCCGCAAGCAGGGCTTTATTCGCAAAGAAGCCTCCGTCTTCGATATCCTTCGTGATGCGGGTCAGGTCCTGATAG
Source organism: uncultured Lachnospiraceae bacterium (assembly GCA_902803355.1). GTDB lineage: Bacteria > Bacillota > Clostridia > Lachnospirales > Lachnospiraceae > UBA6987. The sequence goes on from CADCPP010000079.1 coordinate 12,827, forward strand.
ACGATCCTGCCGGCGCCCATATTCATGTGACCCACCTCGGAGTTGCCCATCTGGCCGTCCGGAAGGCCCACGTAGAGGCCGCTCGCCTGTCCCTGCACAAAGGGATATTCTTTCATGAGACGGTCCAGCGTCGGGGTCTTTGCCGCCTTCACGGCATTGCCTTTCACCTCATCGGTCAGGCCGAGACCGTCCATGATCATCAGCATCGTCGGGCGTTTCATTCGGGAAGCACCACCTTCGCAAAATCAGGCTTTAAGGACGCGCCGCCCACCAGACCGCCGTCGATATCGGGCTGTTCAAACAGTTCCTTCGCGTTCGAAGGGGCTACGCTGCCGCCGTAGAGGATGCGCACCGCGTTCGCGGTCTTGCGGTCATACAGTTCGATCATCAGCCTGCGGATGGCGCCGCAGACTTCCTGCGCCTGCTCGGTAGTCGCCACCTTGCCGGTGCCGATCGCCCAGATGGGCTCGTACGCGATCACGGTATTCTTCACGGCTTCCTTCGGGACGCCCAGGTAAGCAATGCGGATCTGCTGACGGATATGATCCACGGTGATGCCCTGCTCGCGCTGCGTCAGGGTCTCGCCGCAGCAGATGATGGGAATGAGGCCGTGCTCGATGGCTTTCAGCACCTTTTTGTTCACGCCTTCATTCGTCTCGGCAAACATCTCGCGGCGTTCGCTGTGCCCGAGAATGACGTACTTTGCGCCGGCGTCAGTCAGCATGTTCGGGGCGATCTCTCCGGTGAACGCGCCTTTTTCTTCAAAGTGCATGTTTTCCGCGCCGATCCTGATCTTGCTTCCTTTGGCCGCTTCCACGGCGGGGATCAGGTCCACGGCGGGCACGCACAGCACCACGTCGCATTTCGCTTCCTTTACCAGCGGGGCAAGTTCCTTAATGAACGCCCGCGTTTCGGAAGGCGTTTTATTCATCTTCCAGTTTCCGGCTACCAGTCTTTTTCTCATG
>CADCPP010000080.1 GCA_902803355.1 uncultured Lachnospiraceae bacterium
CCGGGCGATTGACCGTCCCGCCTGAGACGCCTTTTTCCGGTAACTTGGCCGTCTGTCAAAAACCGCTGCGGAAAATCTCCGCGTGCTGTTCCCTGTTATCGTGCCTTCACCAGTGCTTTGGTGGCCTGCTCGAGGCCTTCCACCGTGAGCGGATACATGGGCACTTCCTTCTTCACGTACCCGATCGTCTCGCTCCCGTAACCATGCTCCCAGCTCCAGGGACTTAAGGGGTTCAGCCAGGCGATCTTCTTATACCGCGCCGTAAAGCGCCTGATCCAGGTGATTCCCGGTTCATTGTCGCTGCCGTACCAGTAATAGATGTTCCCGCCGCGCGAGAGCAGTTCCGAAGGCGCCATGGAGGCGTCCCCCACGATCATCACCTTGTAATCGCTGCCGAGATTTTTCAGCACCCATTCCGTATCGATCGCGTTCGGTTCCCAGCAGCTCGGCGTCGTATACAGTTTATCATAAAAGCAATTGTGAAAATAATAAACCTTCAGGTCCTTGAAGTGATTGGCCTTGCTGACCGCCTGAAACAGCGTGGTGCAAAGCGTGGAATAAGGCCACATGGAGCCGCCGGAGTCAAACAGCAGCAGGAGCTTGACCATGTTTTTCCGCTCTCTGGTAAACACGAGCGAAAGCTGGCCCGCCTTGTCTGAGGTCTCGCGGATGGTCGCATCCACGTCCAGAACGTCCTTCGGACCGTCATCCAGCGCCGAAAACTGCCTCAGCCTCCTGAGCGCGATCTGGAACTGCCTAAGGTCCAGCGTATGATCCTCCCGGAAATCGCGGAAATGCCGCTCCCCGGCGATCTGGATCGCGCTGCGGTTTCTGGCCGGCCCGCCGATGCGGATCCCCTTGGGATTGTAGCCGGAGTGGCCAAAGGGCGATGTGCCACCGGTCCCGATCCATTTGTTCCCACCGTCATGCCGCTCATGCTGCTCAGCCAGCCTCTCCTCCAGCATCCGCCGAAGGTCTTCCAGTTCAAGCTCGGCCGCGCGGCGGTCCACTTCGTCCTTATCATAGCCCGCCTGCGGCATGGGCTGCGAGAGCCACTCCAGCAGTTCCTTCGGCAGCTGCTCGATATGCTCAACGCCTTTGAAGTATTCCAGGAAGGCCTGATCGAAGCGGTCATAGTCCGCTTCCGTCTTTACGAGCACCGCCCGCGCCAGATAGTAGAATCCGGTCAGCGAAGCATGCTCCAGGCCCTTGTCGAGCCCCTCCATCAGCGTCATCCACTCGTTTAAGCTTACCGGCAGGCCCTTATCCTTTAACAGATAGAAAAAGGCCGTAAACATCAGATCCTCCCGCGGTTTCTCAGTGTCTGCTGAAGGATCGCCATGTCCTCGTTTTTCTTGAGGAGCACGCCGGCAAAGGGCACGGTTTTCGCGATCTTTGCGGGATCCACTCCGCCGATCTGCAGCGCCTGCAGCCAGTCCAGCACTTCGCTGGTGGAGGGCTTTTTCTGCAGTCCGCGCAGCTCCCGGATGGCATAGAAGGTCACCAGGACCTCATGCAGCAGCTTGTCATCCAGGGTATCAAAATGCACCCGGACGATGCGCTCCATGGTGGCTGCGTCCGGGAAGGCAATATAATGGAAAATGCAGCGGCGCAGGAACGCGTCCGGCAGTTCCTTCTCCGCGTTGGAGGTAATGATCACGATAGGGCGCTGCTTCGCCCTGACCGTCTCGCCCGTCTCCGGGATATAAAATTCCATACGGTCCAGTTCCCAGAGCAGGTCGTTCGGGAACTCCAGGTCAGCCTTGTCGATCTCATCGATCAGCAGCACCACCTGTTCCTTGCGGCTGAAGGCTTCGCCCAGCTTGCCCAGTTTGATGTAGCGGCTGATATCATCCACGCCTGCCGTTCCGAACTGGCTGTCGTAGAGGCGCTGCACGGTATCGTACACGTACAGGCCGTCCTGCGCCTTGGTGGTGGACTTGATATTCCAGATGATCAGTTCCTTCCCCAGACTGTCAGCAACGGCCTGTGCCAGTACGGTCTTGCCGGTGCCCGGCTCACCCTTGATGAGCAGCGGCTTTTCCAGCGCCACCGCGATATTCACGCTCCGCATCAGTTCATCCGATGCGACATAATCTTTGCTGCCTTTAAAATCCTGCATCATAATCCGTCCCTTCGGTGATCGTAAACTTTCAGATCTTTCTCAGCATACACGTTTTGCGCCGAAAAAACAAGGGGCGGGAACAGCGGCCTAGACCTCTTTTCTGACCAGCGGCATACTCATGCAGCGGGGGCCGCCGCGTCCGCGGGAAAGCTCCGAGCCGCTCAGCTTCAGGACGGTCAGGCCGGCATCTTCCAGCAGCTTATTGGTCACATAATTGCGGTCATAGACGATCACCTTGCCCGGTGCGATGCAGAGCGTATTCGAACCGTCATTCCACTGTTCGCGTTCCGCCGCGATGCCTTCGCCTCCGCCGCAGCGGATCAGCGTCAGCCTGTCCAGGCCAAGATAGCGCTTAAGGATCTCTTCCAGTCCACCCTCTTCTTCCGTGATCGATACTTTTCCTTTTCCCCGGCCGGTCAGCGCAAAAACCTTGAGCGAGGGCAGGATCCCCGGATGCACTGTGAACTTGTCCCGGTCCACCTGCGTAAAGACCGTATCCAGATGCATGAAGGCACGCGTCTTCGGGATCGTAAAGGCCAGTACGGTCTCGACATCCGATTCCTCACGGGAGAAGAGCCGTTCCGCGAGTCTCTGCACCGCGTCCGCCTCCGAACGTTCGGAGACGCCGACCGCCAAGACTTTTGCGGAGAGGTTCAGAATATCGCCGCCTTCCAGGCTGAAGGGTTCCTCAGGGGTATACCAGAGCGGCACCTGCACCGCGTAATCCGGATGCCAGGCGAAGATCGTGCGTCCGTAGATGGTCTCGCGGCTGCGTGTGCGCGTGTGCATATGATGCAGGCTGACGCCGCAGCCTACTACGGCAAAGGGATCCCGGGTGAAGTACAGGTTCGGCATCGGCGGTACCAGGAAACGGCCCGCGGGAAGCACATAGTCCGCAAGGCGGCCCTGTCCGCTTGGAAACACCTCGTTATAGGGGATCCCCTCCATGGTGCGGTCGACAAATTCAAGGGGGTCCTTGATCGCGTTCAGGTATTCCGTAAGCGCTTCTTCGCTGGCTTTCGCCGCAGGCCCCGCTTCCGCCAGATATTCACGGATAAAGGGCTCCTTGATCTCCGGACGGGCAGCGATCGCTTCCGCCGTCATCCGGTCCAGATAAACGACCTCTGCCCCGTTTGCCCGCAGCAGGTCGGCAAATTCATCATGCTCTGCCTGCGCCTTGTGAAGATATGGAATATCGTCAAACAGCAGTTCCCCCATCGTAGCCGGACTTAAATGTTCCAGCTCCCGCCCGGGGCGCTGCAGCATGACTTTTTTCAGATCTCCGATCTCGCTTCGTATCGAAAGCTTCATAAATGATCCTTCCCTTTCGAGAAATGTTGGTGTTTCACAGACACGATCAAGCTTCTGTTCATGTCTATTATATAAAAAATCCGATCAAAAAAGAAGCCGTAATAAATATTGACTAAAACAGAACCGGAGCAGGAAAGGGCTCCGGTTCTATGCAGAAATGACTAATAATTAAGCTGGCAGGATGAGAGAGCCGCTCTCACGCGGCCGGTACGCCTTACTCTTCTTCAAAGCGGAAGACCGCGTAAAGGAGCCTGTGATCGGAGGCAATCCTGTCCGAAATGCCGCTGGAAAGCTCGGTAAAGCCCCTGCTGACCACGATATTGTCCGGGGAGAAATTCAGGTTTCGGAAGGTGCCGTAGCGTCTGTCCGGCCGGTTGACGAAATACTCGCCCTCAAGATACGCAATATCATTCAGATCAAAGCTGTTCAGATCCCCCATCAGGGCGTAATATTTGCATTTTTTCAGCATTCCCGCAATGGTCTTCATCTGCTCGATGCGTACGCCCCGGTCCTCAAAGGAAAGATGCGTCACGAAGACGTCCAGCTTCAATCCCTGCACATTGATCACGGCATGACCAACGGAGCGGTCCTCGCCGTTTCCGGATTCAAGCGGAGTCACCTCAAAGCTTTCGATGGGATAGCGGGAGAGGATCGCCGTGCCGTATTCGCCGGCGCCGAGCGGAATAGCCCTGGCAAACACATAGTAGGAAAAGCCTGCAAGGCGCGCAAGCTCCGCCGCTTCGTCAGCGCCGCCGGAGCGCTCCGCGCCAATATCCACCTCTTCAAGTCCGATGATATCCGGTGCGATCTCGCGGATCGCTTGCGCTACGTTTTCGAGCCCTTCCGCGCCGTGCTTGATGTTGAAGTTGGCAAGGGTAAGCTCAAGGCTCACGCGGCCTTCCGTGTTCGCCTCCGCCGTCCCGGAAGCCGGGGTGCTCCTTTCCGTGCTTTCGGAAATGACCGTGCCGATGCTTCCTGATTCGCTTTTCGACGAGCCGGAGCCCGTGCAGGCGGCAAGGAGGAGGCAGATAAGCACTGCCGAACAGGTCAAAATTATTGTAGCGCTAAATCTTTTCATAGCCCTCCTTAGCGTCTCAGACGGAAGGTCCTGGGCGCGAGCTTATAGGTCAAAAGCAGCGCCGCCGGCACATAGGCTGCGGCAAAGAGGCAGACCACAATGCCGAACAGCAGGCTGTTATCCCGCAGGGCATCGATCTGCAGGCTGAGATAACAGACGAGATAAGTCAGGATCATCACGATCCGGTAGGCGACACCCTTCTGAGCCAGTCCGTCCGTATAGGGCTGCAGCAGATAATACATGGTCAGGTAGTGCACCGAGAAAAAGACCGACATGGCAAGCGGCGCCACCCCGAGCACGGCATACTCGATCCCTCTTCCCGCGCCGCCGCTCACCAGATACAGGATGGGCAGGCCTGCTGCGATCACGGCCGCGGGAAGCAGGTTGATGAGGACCAGGGTCTTCAGCCGCTCCGTAAAGATCCCCAGGATCACGTCCGGCCTGCGGTAGAAGTTGTAGTTCATCATGCTGCTGTCGCAGTTAAAGAACAGGGTCTGCGTGATCGTCTCGCCGCGGTTCAGGATATACATGAGGAAAAGCGATGCCGGCAGGATCTTCGGCAGATTCGCACCGACAAGGCGCCCCGCCTCAGGAATGAAGCGACAGGCAGCCGCGCCCAGTGCAAAGGCCACGGCAAGCACCGCTGCCTGACGCTTTGCCGTCCTGGTGAGGACCCTTCTGTGGCGCCTGACAAAAAGCGTATTGAAATAGGCAAAGCCGCTCTTTCCGGCGGCAGCTTCTTCCGGAAGCATATCTTCCGCCTGCCCGCCGTCCATCTTCTTCAGATAGCTCTCCTTCATGACCTTGGCCGTGCTCTGCTCGCCTTCCACCCGCAGAGCGCGGTTTTTGAACTCGATATACTTCAGAACGCGCCTGTGATCATCCGCTTTCAGGAGCATGATCAGGCCAAATATCCCGGCCGGAACAGCGGCTGCGCTGAAGGCGAGGACGGCCTCCTGCGGGAGCGCAAGGCCAAATGCGGGCGGCACGTAGGCTGCCGCAAAAAGCAGAAGCATTACCGCTACAAAAAGCTTATTCGCCTGCGGCGCACCGCCGTCAAACAAAAAGCCCTTTTTCCGGAAAAGCACAAGCTGCAGATACGAGACGATCAGTTTTCCTCCTATAACAAGGAGCGGAAGGAGAAGAATGACGGGTATCCGCAGGCTCCTTAAGGCCGGGATCAGCAGGCGGCAGAGGACAAGCAGGGGCAGAAAGCCCGCGGCATCCTTGATCAGCGCATAAATATAGTTGGACATCGAGTATTTCTTCGCGTCCATGCGCAGCAGAAATACCGCCGTGAACATCTCCTCGGACGGATCAAAGAGCGGATTGTGCATGAGCGTACCGAGCAGCGTCAGGCAGAAGAAAATGTGCAGCGCTATGCTTCCGGGGTCCGCCGCAGAGCCGATCTCTTCTTTGATGATCACGCTGGGCAGGGCGACCATCATGGCCAGATAAATGATCTTTCCGAGGAAAAACGAGAAGATCTCGCCGAGGATCTTAAAGGCAAAGACCAGCGACTTGATCCAGCTTTTGCTGTAGATATCCGCGGGCAGGAGCTTTTTCAGGAGCGGAACGTGCCGGAGCACGCGCAGCGTCCCGTTCACCCGGCATTCGATGGCCAGGCGCTTTGAGAGGAAGAAGGCTTCAATCATGCGAATTCTCCCGTTCTGCCCCCGCGGGCTCATCCCGCAGCGCGGCGATGATGCTGTCCTTGTACTCTTCCATCCCGAGTCTGCCGCGGTCCATGGGTACGAGCACCCCGCCGTGCAGCAGCACGACCTCATCGCACATATCCAGGGCAAGTTCCATGATATGCGTGGACAGGATGGTGATGTGCTCCGCCTTGCGGCTCTTTAAGAGGTGCTTCATCTCATCCTGCGCGACCACGTCCAGCGCGGTAAGCGGCTCATCAAGGAGCAGCAGCATGGGGTCCGCGATCAGGTTCAGGAGCATCTGCATCTTGTTTTTCATGCCGTGCGAAAAGTCGCGCAGCAGCTTGTTTCGGTCCTCCTCTTCGATCTGCACCGCGTCAAGGTAGGCGTCCGGGGAAAGCGGCCTCTCGATCCGCCCCGCGTTGATCTCCAGGAAGAACTTCAGCAGCTCCCTTGCCGTGAGAAATTCCGGAACGACCGGCGTGGACAAGACATAGCCAATATCCTCCGCCGTGACCTTGCGCCTTCCGCCCGCCTCATCCTCCAGGAAGAAGCTGCCGCCGGTCATCTTCACGTCTTCGTTCAGACAGTTGAAGAAGGTCGTCTTGCCGGCGCCGTTTCGGCCAAGCAGGGCGTAGATCTTGCCCTGTTCAAAGCTGAAGGAGGCCCCCTTCAGGACTTCTTTTTTGTCATATGTCATCCGGATATTCTCTGCGATCAGTTTCATGCAATATCCCCTTCCTTCCCGGGAACAGCTACGCCGTTGATGAACACCTTCCGGGCTTTCCCGTCTTTCGTTTATAGTAGCACATCATGCGGCAAACAACAATTTTTCCGCAGGTAATATCGCAAAAAAAGGAAGCCGGAGACGGCTTCCTCATAAGACAGTTTTATCATTTTCAGGAATGCACAGATCGCCTTGATCAGCTCATGGGCTGATCTTATGCCTTCTGCACTTTTGCAAGCAGCCGTGCTTTTTCTTTGCGTGCATGCTCCAGACCGGTATCTTCTGTGAACCCCCACTCATTTTCCAGCAGGTCGATGATGCGGTCGTACGTCCCGGCGGCTTTCTCATACTCGCCCATGATCTCATAGATATCGGCGATGCCCATCAGTTCATCAGTAAAGCGCGGCCTCTGTGTTTCTTTTTCGAAAGACTGCTCATAGAGTTCGATCGCTTTTGCATAATTACATTTTTTCGCGTAATACTGCGCAGCTTCAAACAGGCAGGCAAAATCCTCCGGATGCGTGACGACCAGATCTTCGATGATCCCGTCAGCGGTCTTTTCATCGAAGCGGGCGAGTGCAATATGCGCCTGATAGACCCGAACCATAACAGGTCTTGCGTCCGGGAGCCGGCTTGCCCTCTCCAGATAGTTTTCCGCCTCGCTTGCCCGGTGATCGGCGAGCAGGTTGTCGATCAGGTAGAGGTACGGCAGGCGGACGTCAGGGTTTTCTTCAACAATACTGCGCCAAAATTCGATCGCTTTGGTATGGTTGGCTATGTTCCAGTCCCAGGCGGCATGGCCTTCTGCCCGGTCCAGAACCCATTGACAGTCTTTTTCGCCCGGTGCCATCCGGATGACATCCTTCGCGTAACGGGCGGCTTTCTTCGCATCTGAGTTCATGCGGTGCCAGTACAGATAGGCAAGAACACTGGATGAGCGCTGTTTGTTCTGCGGATTGTCAAGCTGTGTCTTCAGATAGTCTTCGTATTCCCGGAAAAGATCCTGCGGCAGTTCCTCATTAATGTCCAGACTGTTCTCGATGCGGTTCATGTGCTGTTCGCTGCTCAAGTCGAAAAGGTCGTCGATGCTGACGCCGAAGGTCTCCGCGAGAAGCGGAAGTGTGGTGATGTCCGGCATCGATGCGGCGTTTTCCCATTTTGACACCGACTGCGGACCGACACCCAGCTTATCGGCAAGCTGTTCCTGTGTGAGGCCGGCTTTATAGCGAAGCTGTCTGATCTTTTTTCCCAATTCCATATGTTTATCCTCCAAGCCAAGTCGTTGTGTTGTGATCACGGCTTTATTATACGAAAACAGCCTGAGGTGTTCAATAACGCAGTTTTCAAGTCGGTTCGCCTGATGGTGGAATGGATCCCCACACTGTTATTGTCTCAATCATACTAAAAAACTGGACTGCTGTAAGCAATGACAACAGTCCAGTGATTGCCGGCCAGGCTGGCCAGACAGCTGCCGGGATCCCTCTCATCCCTTGCTGCGCATCATTTTTGCAATGCCGGCGACGATGCCGAAGGCGACCCCCGCAACGGGCCAGACGATCCAGGTCCGGTGCCATTCCATGGTGAGGAAGCTCCAGGCCAGATAGCCGGCGGTAACGAGCGCCCAGTAGATCGATGCGATCGGCGCGATCTTTTTATTTGCCGCTTTTTCGATGCGGCTGTAGTCGTCTTCTTCAAGAAGGATCTTGAAGCTATCCCAGATCATGCTGGTCCGGACGATCATCATGACGCCGGCAGCGATCAGGATGAGCAGGGCGCCCACCGACAGGACCTCGGCGAATTCGTTGTCCTCAAACAGCAGGAGTTCGATGAAGATCGGAATCACGGCGACCACGCAGAGAACGATGCCGATGGTGAGCAGGCGCGTATTCTGCGGAGCGTAGCGCTCGCGCCGCTCTCTGACCATGCCGGAGACGCCGTAGGCGGTGTCGATCTGTTCGCTTTCCAGATACTCGAAGCGTTTGCTGCGGATGCCCGTTGTGACGAACAGGGCGACTGCCGTGCCGATCAGAGCGATCAGGGCGATCAGCCCAAGACCGGCGGCCTGGTTTTCCGTAAGTGCGATCCGGCCCGCCTCCTGCCCGCCGGAGAGAATGATCAGCAGCACCGGGGAGAGGATGCAGAGCATGACGCCGAGGGCGACGCGGCCCGAGGCCATGTTTCTGTGATCGAGGAAAGCGGCCGCTTCCTCCATACTCACGCTCACTGCGCTGTTTTCATCCGGCTGAAGGCCGCTTACGGGTGCCCCGCCAAGGTCCAGTTCATCTTTTAAGAGGACGTCCGTGCTCACGCCGAAGATCTGGGACATCGCGAGAATGCGGTTCATATCCGGGATGGACTGCGCGCCTTCCCATTTGGAGATGGACTGGCGGCTCACGTCCAGCTTCTCCGCAAGGTCTTCCTGAGACCAGCCGTTTCGTTTTCTGAGTTCGATGATCTTGTCTGCGAGTATCATGGTTTATCTCCTTTGCTGTCTGCCGGCTGCGAAGGCCTTTTTGCCTGCCCGGCGGCTTTTGTTTTCGGCGCCATCATAGCGTTTCCGGCTGTTGCAGGCTATAAAGTCCGGCGGAAACATGCGCAACCGGCAGTTGCAAAGCGTGTTTTTTTGCTTGTCAACCTGCGGAATTCATGCTTTCGAGCAGTTTTTCGACCTTTCCGGCCATCTCGGCGAGTGCACCGCTCTTAAGCGGCGAGGCGAGGCCGGCTTCCTCAAGCAGCTGCGGCCAGAGCTTCGTTCCGCCCTTTTTGGAGAGTGCGATATAACGCTTAAACGCATCGTTATAGTCCTCCTGCGAGGCCAGCAGGAACTCGAAAGCGGCCGTCTGCGCGAGCACATAATCGATGTAGTAGAAGGGGCTCTCGTAGATGTGCATCTGATACTGCCAGCGGGTGCCCTCTTCGATGTAGGGGATGCCCTTCGTACTGATCCACGGACGGAATTTTGCTTCGAGCTCGTTCCAGCAGGCCTTGCGCTCCGCCGGGCTCATGTCGGGGTTCTCATAGATGATGTGCTGGAAGTAGTCCACGATGGTCCCGTAAGGGATGAAGGTGAAGGCATCCAGCGCGTGCATGAAGCGGTAGTCCTTTGCCTTATCACCGAAGAACTTGTCCATGTGCGGCCAGGCAAAGAATTCCATGCTCATGGAGTGGGTCTCTGCCGTCTCCATGCCCATGGAGAGCTCGAACGGCTCATTGTCGAAGCAGAACCAGGCGTTCAGGGCGTGGCCGGCCTCGTGGGTCATCACGTCCACATCGCCCGCGGTGCCGTTGAAGTTCGCAAGGATGAAGGGCTGCTTGTACAGTTCGAAGGAGGTCTGGTAGCCGCCGCCCCACTTGTTCTTGCGGGAGTCCACGTCAAAAGCCTCAGCATCCATCATCATGTCGATGAAGCGGCCGGTCTCTTCGCCCATGGCGTGATACATCTGCGTTGCCGCCGCGAAAATCTCGTCCTTGCTGCCCGGCTTCGGATCGCCGCCGGGGATGACCACGTCATTATCGTAGATCATATAATCCCCTTCGATGCCGAGCTTCTTCGCGTTCTCAAGGCGCAGTTTCGCCACCACCGGCACGATGTCCTTCAGAATATTCTCGCGGAAAACGGCCACGTCCTCCTGCCCGTAGGCAAGACGGCCCATGCGGTAATAGCCAAGCTCCACAAAGTTCTTGTAGCCCATCTTCTTTGCCATGCGGTCGCGGATGTGCACCAGGCGGTCGAAGATATCATCAAGCTCTTCGGCGTGGGCAGAGAGCCCCTTGCCGAGCGCTTCGTAGCATTCTCTGCGCGTTTCGCGGTCTTCGGATTTGGCATAGCCCATCAGCAGAGTCCGGGGCATCTTCTCACCGCGGAATTCGAAGTCCATGCCGGCCATGAGCTTGCTGTACTCCATGACCACCTTGTTCTCCTCGACCATGTCTTCGATGATGGCAGGCGACATGCTCTTCAGTTCGATCTCCCACTGCTTAAAGACCAGCGTGCCGAGCTTTTCCTCCAGTTCGCTGCGCAGGGGCGACTCCAGCATGGCCTTCGCGTACTCCTGATTCAGGGCCTGCGCCTCGGGTCCGATCTCATCGTAGTATTCGTTTTCGGCCACATAGAACTCATCCACCGTGTTGATGGTGTAGCGCATGCTGGCAAGCGCGGCGTTGGTATAAAAGCGCTTTAAGAGGGCGTGATAGTCCTCCCGCGCGGTGAGGATCTCCTCCACCGTTTTTGCCTCGCGGATACGTGCCACGATCTGCGGCATTTTCTCTCTTAACTCTTCGATTTTTACCCGTTCATAGGGCAGTTCGGAAACCTTCATGCTCTTACTCCTTGTCTTTTTGCTGTTTCACGGCGGTTTTTTTCTGTCTTCCCGGCAGCTGCGCTAAGATCACGGCGGCAAAGAGGGCTACGCTGCCCAGGACCTCGCGGCCGCTCATCCGCTCCTGCAGCAGCACCCAGGCCGTCAGCGCCGAGAAGACCGCTTCCAGGCTCATGATGAGCGAGGCGAGGGCAGGGTCCGTGTATTTCTGGCCGGCCATCTGCAGGGTGTAGCCGACCGCGCCGCTCATCACGCCGGCGTACAGGATCGGGATACCAGCGGCCGTAATGTCAGACCAGCGGGGCGTCTCGAAAAGAAGCATGCCGATGCCGCTGATCACGGCGGTGGTAAGGAACTGAAAACCGGCCAGCAGGAACAGATTGTCCGTCCCTTTGGAAAAGTGATCCACGCTCATGATCTGGAAGGAGAAAACGAAGGCACAGAGGATCATCAACGCGTCGCCCTTTTCGATCACGAAACCTTCCTTGACGCTGATCAGATACAGGCCGATGACGCTCAAGGCAACGCAGAGCCAGATCTTGAGCGGCGGGCGCTTTCCGAAGAAGATGCCGAGAAGCGGCACGCCCACCACATAGAGCGCGGTTATAAAGCCGCCTTTTCCGACGGTCGTGGTCTCGATCCCGAGCTGCTGCGAGAGGCTCGCAAGCGCAAGGAAGATGCCGCAGACCGCGCCGCCAAGTGCCGCGCGCTTAAGGCTCTCCCGGGTGAGCGGCGTCTTTCCGCCTTTTCTTCCCTTTACGAAGCCGAGCGGCAGCAGGATCGCCGCCGAAAGGATATAGCGCGTGCAGACGAAGGTGCAGGCGCCCACGTATTCCGTCCCCACGCTCTGGGTAACAAAAGCAGCGCCCCAGATCATTGCGGCGAGGACCAAAAGCAGGCTCATCATTTTACCGGATGGCTTTTTCTCCAATTATCCGGTCTTCTCAGATGAATTTGACCGCGGTGCCGTAGGCCATGACCTCGGCCGCGCCCTGCGTCACGGAAGCGGACGCGTAACGTACGCACACGACGGCGTCGGCGCCCAGCGCCTCGGCTTCCTCGACCATGCGCTTGGTCGCGAGAGCACGCGCGTTGTTCATCATCTCGTTGTACTTCGTCAGTTCGCCGCCGACCAGGGTCTTCAGTCCGGCGCCGATGTCGCGGAAGGCGTTGACCGTCTGGATGGTGCTGCCTTTTGCGAGGCCGAGCACTTCGAGTTCTTTTCCGTTAATAGTTTCAGTAGTTGCTAAGATCATCTTCTTCTCCTTTGTCGATCTCCCGGATGCGGGTGATGAGTACCCAGATCATGCCGACGCC
>CADCPP010000081.1 GCA_902803355.1 uncultured Lachnospiraceae bacterium
ACGGAAACGTAGTAATCTCTCTTCAGGGTCTCCGGATGCTGGTAGATCAGATTCGTGGTCAGGACCTTGTCGATATAGCCCTCTTCCACGGCCTTGTCGAAGCGTTCCATGCCCGAGGTAAAGAGGCCGAAGCTCGCGCAGGCGATCACCCGCTTCGCGCCGCGGGCCTTCAGCTGCTTGCCCACGTCGATGATGGAATCCCCGGAGGCGATCATATCGTCCACCACGATCGCGGTCTTGCCTTCCAGCGATTCGCCCAGGTACTCATGCGCGATAATGGGATTCTTTCCGTTCACCACCTGCGTATAATCGCGGCGTTTGTAGAACATGCTCACGTTCACGCCCAGGATGTTCGCGAAATAGATGGCGCGTTCCACGGCGCCTTCATCCGGGCTGATGATCAGCACGTGTTCCTTATCGAAGTCCTCATGCAGGTCCAGGTTGATGAGGGTCTTCACGAACTGATAGCTGGTCGGCATGGAATTGAAGCCGGAAAGCGGCACCGCATTGCAGATGCGGGGGTCATGTGCGTCAAAGGTGATGATGTTGCTCACGCCGTAGCCCACCAGTTCCTGCAGCATCATGGCGCTGTCCAGCGACTCGCGGCCGGTGCGGCGGTGCTGGCGGCTTTCATACAGGAAGGGCATGACCACATTGATGCGGGCCGGTTTGCCCGTGCAGGCCGCGATCACGCGCTTCACGTTCTGGAAGTGTTCATCCGGGGACATGGGGTTTTCCATGTTGTTCATGGTATAGCTCACGCTGTAGTTGGTGACGTCCGCCATGATGTAAAGATCGTAGCCCCGTACGGTCTGCTTCAGCGCAGCCTTGGCCTCACCGCTCGGATAGCGGGGAATGTCCACATCGATCATGTAGGAATCCTCAATGTAGCCCGCCTGATCGGATGAACGGTTCGCCCTCCAGGCGACCAGATAGGCGTTCACCTGCTTCGCCAGCTTTTCGCAGCCGGGAAGTGCGACGATCCCCAGCGGTCCGTAGTGTTTACTGATTTCCATAATGCCCCCTTTTCGCGGCATCTCCGCGTTTTATTGATCTCAAGCGGCGCCTTTCCCCGCAGAAGAACCTTCTTATAGATTAGTGATCCGGCTGCGCGATGCCAGCCGCAGATCATCGCCCCCAAAGGGCAGTGTCTGATAGCACAAAAGCCGTGACGCAATGCGCTCGATGTAGCGGCGGCGCAGATCCTCCGGCGTCAGATTCGTGGAGATGATGGTCGACTGCTTCCTGCGGAAGCGCCTGTCGATCGTTTCCTCCATCAGCGATACATTGGCCGTGGTCTCGATCTCCGTGCCCAGATCGTCGATGATGAGCAGGTCCGTGGAATCCATCAGCTCCTCGATGGTCTGCTCGCTCTTCCCGAAGGCCATGTCCGCCATCATGCGGAAATATTCGACCGCCGTCATATAGACGATGGCATAGCCCTCTTTCATCAGTGCGCCGGCAATGCAGTTGCACAGAAAGGTCTTGCCGGTGCCGGTAGGGCCGAACAGCAGCATGTTCTGCATCTTCGTCCCGAAGTTCTTGACAAAGTTCTTGGCGGTCCGCAGGTTCCGGGTCATGACCTCGCGGGGCGAATTCCCGCTCAGCGCGGCGATGTCCGGACGTGTCCCGAAGCGCGTGATGTCAAAGGTCTCGAAGCTCTCTTCCTTCACCCGCTCCCAGAGGGCGGAATCATGATAGAGGACGTTTACGAGCGTAGGGCGAAAGCAGCTGCATTTTTCGCCGCCCGCGTAGCCGCTGTCCCGGCAGACCTTGCAGGTCCACTGCGGCTCAAGATCCTTTACGGAGTAGCCGGCCTCCTCCAGAAGCGTTTCCTTCATCAGCGCGGTAGCCTTGATCTGTTTGTCCAGCTCGGCTGCCCGGCGCACGCTTCCCGCCCGCCGTGCTTCGATCAGCTGCCCGCGCAGCTCTGCCTGCTCCCGCTCAAGGCGGGAAAACTCCGGAACGGCCGCCTCGATCCTGCGGCGCCTTGCCGCGGCCTCATCCTGCGCGCGGTTTCGTCTTTCCAGGTAGATCTGTTCGATCTGCCCCATCTGCTGATTTGTGAGCGGCATTTACTTCTCCTCCCACATGCGGCTCCAGGCCAGCGCGTTGTAGTCCACATTGTCGCGCTCCGTGGAAAAGCCGTAGGCGGCCTGGATCTTGGCAGAGCGGCCTGTTGTCCTCTTTTTCCGTGCCGGCTGCGCAGCGTTGTCACCGCCCGCGGCAGCTGCTTCGGCACTGCCCTTCAGCTTTTCGTCAAAACGTGCCACGGCAGCCCGGGCGTCTTCAAGCGTCCTGACGCCTTCCTCCTGCCAGTTCAGTGCCGTCCGTTCGATGTAGCGCATGAACTGGTTCTTGGAGCGTTCATCACGCTTGCGCTCTACGCACTGCTCGATGCAGTATTCCAGCACGTCGACCGGAAGGCTGATATCCTGATGCAGATAGGCAAAGATCTCGTTGTCCGTATGCGTGAGCGGGCGTTCCAGATACGCCGGCGCCACGACGGTGATCAGCATATTGAACTCGCCGTCCTCCTCGCACAGGCGGCTCACCTCGGAGGGCAGATAGTGACGGCGCTTTGCTTTCTCCTTCGCTGCGGGCTGTGCTGTCTGCACGGCCGCCGTCTGGCCGGCCTGCTCCTGCAGGTTTGCTGCGGGGCTAACCTCGGGCGCAGGCTTTGCCTTAGCCACAGAGCTCTCCTGCCGGTCCACATCCAAAAGGGATGTTTCTCCCGTACCATCCGCACCGGAAAGGATCCGGATGCCGTTCAGCGTTCCTTCTGCATCATAAAAAAGCTTCAGCAGACCGCACTTTTCCAGATAGGCAAGCCCGCGGTTCACCGTCCGCTCCGTCAGATCCAGGCGTTCCGCCAGAGAACGCACATCGATCTCCGCCGTTCCCTGAAGCCTGAGCAGGCACAGGTATATCTTGACAAACTCGCCGCTTGCCTCCGTCATATATTTATCGATAAAAACGTTCGGGACGAGTGTCTGTCCCGCCGCTGCATAGCATTCCAGTCTCATTGCGCATACTCCCTCCGCCATGGGATTTCAGTATATCATAACGAAAACAGAATGCAAGAGCACGAAGTCCGCCCCGGAAGGGACGGACCGGCAATGTGGATCTTGTGGAAAACGTGGGAAAGTCCGCAAAGCCTTGCCGCGCAAGGGGTTTTCAAAAGGCTTTTTCCACACGCGTCAAAGCGTCTTGCTTGTGGATGATGTGCAAAGGTCGGAGGCAACCAGCGCATCTGCGATAAGATCAACGTTTCCGCAGCCCATAGTTATCAACATGTCCCCGTTGGAAGAATTTTCCAACAAAAATTTTTCGATTTCTTCAAATCCGGGGAAGTAGAAGCAGGGAACGCCCCGTTTTTCGATCGCATCGCGCAGCTGGGAGGAGTGAACGCCCAGATCATCCGTCTCTCTGGCCGGCATGATGTCCGAAAGCACCACCCGGTCAAAGCCCGAAAGCACGTCCACGAAGTCGTCAAAGAGCTCCTTCGTGCGGCTGTATGTATAGGGTTGGAAGACGCAGGTCAGCTTGTAGGGGTATCTGCGTGCCACGGCCAGGGTCGCGGCGATCTCCTCGGGATGGTGGCCGAAGTCGTCCATGACCACGATGTCCTCGCGCAGGATGCCGCGCTTTTCGAAGCGGCGGTGCACGCCGGCAAAGCGTTCAAGCCCGGTCTTTACGGCCTCAAAGGGAATGCCGTTCTCCATGGCGGCGGCGCCCGCAGAAAGGGCGTTGGTCACGTTGTGCTCCCCGGGAACGTTCAGGCTGATGCGGCCGAGCGTCTCGCCGCGGCGCACAAAATCAAAGCTGCACTCGCCGAGCCTGCTCTCCGTCACATTTTTCGCCTGGTAGTCGTCACCGTCCTGCAGTCCTGCATAGACCACGCGGCAGGGGAGGCCTGCCATCAGCTCATGGACGTCTTCAATATCGCTTTCCACGATGAGCACGCCGTCAGCCGCGACATTTTCTGCAAAATGCCGGAAGGACTTTCTGATGTTCTCCATGTTGTGGAAGAAGTCCAGATGGTCCGCGCGGATGTTCAGGATGATCGCGGTCTTCGGGAACATATGATGGTAACTGTTGGTGAACTCGCAGGCCTCTGCCACGAAATAGGGCGAGTGTCCGATGCGCAGGTTCCCGCCGATCGACTCCTGCAGGCCACCGATGGAGACCGTGGGGTCATCGTCCGCCGCAAGCAGGATCTCCGTCACCATGCCGGTGGTCGTGGTCTTGCCGTGCGTGCCGGAGATCGCAAAGCTCTCCGGATAGTGCGCCATCATCTGGCCGAGCAGCTCCGCCCGGTTCAGGATTGGGATGCCCTTTTCCTGCGCGGCGATATACTCCGGATTGTCCGGATGGACCGCTGCGGTATTTACGCAGAAATCGATGCCGTCCTCGATATTCTCCGCGCCCTGATGGTAAGCGATCCGGGCGCCGAGTTTTTCCAGGCGGTCTGTGTTCTTGCTCTGCTTGGTATCCGAACCGGTCACCTTGAAGCCTTTCGACAGCAGAAACTGGGCCAGCGAGCTCATGCTGATCCCGCCGATCCCCATAAAATGCGCCCACTGCGGATGATCAAAATCTACCTTAAACATATTCTTCCTCTTATATACTTGCAGGGAGATCTCTTCTCTCCCGTCATCGCGGCAATCTTAATTCGTTCCTTCCGGGAAAAGCTGACGTTTGTTCTGCTCGAGAAGCCGGCGGAGCAGCAGGGCCAGAATGCCCGCCGCAATGATCTCGCCCGCGCAGACCGTGAGCATCATGAACCAGATGGCGTCCTCCATGCCATACGCGTATCTCAGCACGAAGGGCACGATCAGCGTATTTGCAAGGATAGGCGGTAGGACGGCCAGAAAAGGACTCTTCTTCCGGAGAAGTCTGGTTCCGACCGCGCCGATGAGCGTGGCCAGCGTGCCGAAGATCACATCCCCCACAGCCGCGCCGGACAGCAGGTTGAACAGGAAGCAGCCGATCGTAACGCCCGGGATCCCGGCAGCGGTAAAGACAGGCATGACGGTCAGCACTTCCGCAAAGCGGATCTGGATGACGCCGGAGGCCAGGTTCAGGACGGCAAAGCCAAGTCCCACATAGAGCGCGGCAATGATGCCCGCCTGTGCGATGGTCGATACGGTTTTGTTTTTCATTGTACTTTTCGCCCCGCAGTACGCAGATCTGACCCGTGCGGCGAAGCTTTCCCCTAGTTTTATTTTACGTCAGGATGGTCTCGAACTGACGATTTTGAAGCGTTTTTCGCGCTTCCCCAGCATCATACACTCTTTCCCGGGGGAACGCAAGCCCAAGAAGCAGATAATCGTTCCTGTACAATACAAAAGGGAAGAGTTAACGATAGCTCACTTTGATATCCGTTCCGTAATTAAACAAGATCGGTTCTTCATAGTCTTCCGCCACATAATAAACGATCCTGGCCGGGCAATCCGGGACGGTGACGATATCTGCCGCTTTTCCCCAGATCTCCACACCTGCCACCGTATCACTGTATATCATTCCCCAGGCCAGAAAAAACTTCTCCGTTTCCTGTCCATGAAGCTTTCCGGGATCCCGCGCCAGTTCTCCTCCGGCTATTCTTATGAAATCATTCTCTTTGATATCATCCATTGTGCGGTCTTCCGTATTGATCAGGGGAAAGCATCCCGTAGTTGTCCCGCAGTAATAATCATCAAAGGTGCCCTTTTGAATGACTTGTATCCATGCGCGTTCGTTTCGATCGCAATAAACGACCAGTGTTAAGTCTTCTGCGATCGGCTTCTCAAACAGGCAGCGAAGCTTCCCCATTCCTGCTTTTTGCGAGCGGGAATCAACAAACTCAAAGGCGCTTCTGTTTTGAACATACCGGTATCGCAAAAAACCGAAAACAGCAGCCAAAGCAAGTACAGCAAGGAATAGGCCTATTCCCAAAATGATTCTTTTCTTCCCTGAACTCTCTTTCATGACAGTGCCTCCCAAACTGTTTTCCCTTTTACATGCGCTGATTACATATTGATGATAGCACAAAAGCCCGGATTTTGATAGTAGCATTTCCGTCTTCTCTCTGCTATGATAGAAAAGCAAA
>CADCPP010000082.1 GCA_902803355.1 uncultured Lachnospiraceae bacterium
CGAGGCCGTGAAGCCTTCCTCGTCGGGCGTCGCCTGGTAGTTGACGATGATGTTGTTCTTCTCCAGCCGTTCCGCGATCTCCGCGCCTTTGCCGTAGCCGACGCTCACGATCACCTGATGGGTCTCGGTGTAGTCCATGGCCGGATCGCCTTCGACCTTCAGGCCGCGCGCGGCCAGCGCCTTCGCAAAGTGCTTCGCGTTCGCGATGACTGCCTTCTGGTACGCGTCCTTGAACGTATTCATTTCATAGGCAGCCATGAGCTGGCCGAGCATCGTACCCAGATGATGGTTGGAGACGCTGCCGGGGAAGACGCGCCTCTGGATGGTCTCCCACAGCTCGTATTTCAGCTCGTCCTCGTCCCAGTTCGTGCCGATCACGCCGCGCTGCGGACCGAAGAAGGTCTTGTGGGTCGAACCGGTCACGATCTCCGCGCCCTCCTTGAAGGGTTCCTGGAAATGCGGCCCGATCAGGCCGAGCACGTGCGCCATATCGTACATAATGGTGGTCTTTATCCCCTGCTCATCCACGAATTTGCGAATCTCCGCGACAGGCTCTCTGCAGAGCACCATGCTCTTGCCGAAGATGATCAGCTCGGGCTTGTACTCGGCAATGACCTTCTTCGTCTCCTCGACGTCGATCTTATAGATATTGTCGGGGCAGACCGGGAAGTTCACCACGGCGTTCTGCTCGGTCACGGGGTCGACTGCGATGTAGTCGTGCAGGGCGCCCATGGGCTGCGCCGAAAGGTGCCCGCCCTTGATGATATGATTGTTCAGCACGTAGCCGAGTCTCTGCGGCGTCTGTTTGCGGTTCAGGCGGTTCTTGAAATCCATGAGGGCGGAGAAAACGGCGGTATTTGCCATCTGGCCGCTGGTCACGCGGGTCTCTGCCTCCTTCGCGCCGAGGTATTCCTTCATCTCCCCGACCAGCTGCTGTTCGACCCAGTCGATGAACTTCGTGCCCTGGTAGTAGAAAATATCCTTGTCGTAGAAGGATCTTACGGTCTTGTGCTCCGCGTAGCGGCCGCTCGGATCGGAGGAAGAGAGCAGGCGCACCGCCCTGCTCGGGGTGTTTTCCGAAGGGATCAGGTTGATGCAGCGGCGCTGTCTCCACTCGTGATTTTCCGCGGCTTTGCCGATCAGGCGGACCGCCTTTTCCAGGCGGCTGCCTTCTTCCGGCGCAGGCTCCGCGAGCGTATAGCCGTAGATGATCGGGCGCGCGTAGGGCGGCGCCATGGTGTCGAGGTGCCGCTCCGCGATCACCGCTTTGATGCGCTTGCCGCGGATATCCACCTCTACTTCATCGTCCGGCAGCAGGTCGGAGTCCACATAGGCCATGCCGATCGCACGCTTCATGACTTCTTCCGTAATCACGGATTCCAGGCCTTCGCCCTCCGCCTTATAGAAGGGCACCATGGTCCCGCTGGTGACCCAGCCCACCTGCTTTTCACCTCTGTAGAGCGGCATGCCGGCGCGCATGACGCCGCGCTCAAGCAGCGCGATGCACTGCACGCGGCGCGGCAGGGCGGCATTGTCCGAAAAATCGCGGTTCATGATCCGCTGCCAGGCGGCATACTGCCTGGCCAGCGAGGCTTTGCCGATGTACTCGCCCTTCTGCGGCGCAAAGCTCACGGCAAAGCGCGCAACTGCGGCGGAATAGATGGGCATGGGCACGCCGTCTGCATCCTTTCCCATCTCGTGGCCGTAGAGCGGAAGTCCCGCTTCCAGACGCAGGGTATCTCTGGCACCGAGGCCGGCAGGGCGGGCGCCCAGCCCGCACAGGCGATTCCACAGCCAGGCGGCGTCTTCACTCTTTACGAAGACCTCATAGCCGAGCGGCTCGCCGGTGTAGCCGGTCTTCGCGACCCACGCCTTCCGGCCTTCCAGCAGCACGGTATTCACGTAATTCTTCATGGGCTCCGTCACCTGCGCGCCGTCCGAGAGCGTCATCAGCAGGTCCTTGCTCTCCGGTCCCTGGACCGCAATGCAGGCCAGCTCCTCCGAGATATCGGTGATGCTGCAGTCATAGCCGCCGATGTGTTTTGCCAGGTGCGCCAGATCCTTGTCGATGTTCGCGGCGTTCACCACGAGCAGCAGGCGGTCCTCCTCAAAACGGTAGAGGTAAGCATCGTCCACGGCGCTGCCGTCTTCCTCCGGCAGGATGCAGTACATCGCGCGGCCGGGCAGAAGGCCTTCCACATTCGCGCTCACGACGTGCTGCAGGAAGCGGACGCGGTCCGGTCCCTCCACTAAAAGACGCCCCATGTGGGAGACGTCAAACAGGCCGCAGTGGCTGCGGGTGTACAGATGCTCGGCCACGATCCCCGTAGGATACTGCACCGGCATGTTCCAGCCGCCGAAGTCCACCATCGTGGCACCGGCCGCCACATGAGTCTCATAAAGTATCGTCCGTTTCAGTTCACTCATACGGTTTCCTCCCTGCCTTGTCCTTTCCCCGTGCGGCCGGCAGGCTCCGCGCAGGATGCAAAAAGAGACACGAAGATAGAGCATCTTCATGTCTCCGTTTTTGGCCTGAGAGATTCCCCTTGCGGGTTGCACCTTCGGCGTGTAAACTGTACACTTTTCGGAGCGTCGTCCAGGTCCGATCCTTTTGCCTGAGAGTTTTTTTCCCCTTCGGCGGCGCCGCGCAGGCGCTCTCTCCCGAACCGTTCAACCGACTTTACTGTATCGCTTTTTGCTGTCACCACTGTAGCACTCTTTTCTTTCCCTTGTCAACCGGAAAATATTGCTCTCCTGGCAAGGCCGCCTCGAGAAAGCCGGGAAAGTTACTTGAAATTCCGGGAAAAGCCGTGCTATAGTAGCTGTGGTTCTGACCTCTCTGTCACGGCGTTTTTCCGTCTGAAAGGACTTCCCATGAAACTGATCTTCCGCTATCTTGGGCGCTATAAAACAGCCGTCGCCCTCGCCATCTTCATCAAGCTGCTGGGCACGCTTTCCGAGCTCACGATCCCCTATATTTTTGAGCATATCGTGGACGATGTGGTCCCTTCCGGCGATCTTCCGCAGGTCATTCTCTGGGGCCTGGCCATGTTCGCGGCCGCCATCCTCTGCCGCCAGCTGAACGTGACGGCCAACCGGAAGGCCGTGGACAACGCCCACCGCATCAGCTACGAGCTGCGCCAGGCGCTCTTTGCCAAGACCGCAAACCTTTCCGGCGCGCAGTTCGATGCCTTCGGCCTGCCGAGCCTCATCTCCCGCATGACCTCCGACAGCTACAACGTGCAGTCCGCCGCGCAGCAGTTTCAGACGCTCTGCGTGCGCGCCCCCATCATGCTCTTTGGCGGTGTGATCGTCTCCCTGATCATGGACGCGCCTCTTGCCATGATCCTGGTCGTGATGCTGCCGTTTCTGATCGCCATCATCCTCTTTGTCTCTTCCCGCGGCATCCCGCTGTACAGGACCGTGCAGGGGAAGCTTGACACCATCGTCCGCGTAATGCGGGAGAATATTACCGGCATCCGCGTGGTGAAGGCGCTCTCCAAGGAGGATTACGAAAAGCGCCGCTTTGCCTCTGCCAATGACGACATGACCCGCAGCGATATCAAAGCCTCTTCCATCATGGCGATTCCGGGTCCGTTCATGCAGCTGTGCCTGAACACCGGCCTGACTCTGGTGGTGCTGATCGGCGCCGGAAGAGTCAATAACGGCCTCATGAAGCCGGGCGTGATCCTGGCCTTCCTGACCTATTTCAATATGATCGCCATGGGCGTGATGGGACTGAACCGCATCTTTATGAGCCTGTCCAAGGCGAGCGCCAGTGCGGACCGGATCGACGCGGTGCTGCAGACCGAAACCGATGATGACATCCTGCCTGAGGCGCAGGGCCTTGTCCCCTCCGGTGACGAATTCATCCGTTTTGAGCATGTGAGCTTTTCCTA
Source organism: uncultured Lachnospiraceae bacterium (assembly GCA_902803355.1). GTDB lineage: Bacteria > Bacillota > Clostridia > Lachnospirales > Lachnospiraceae > UBA6987. Next base: position 3,900 of record CADCPP010000082.1, read on the forward strand.
CGGCGAGGACAGCGGCGAGAGGGAAGGCTTCCACGGCGAGGCGCGGGAAAAGGCGCTGGAGGACATCAGCTTTGCCATCCGCAGAGGAGAGAGCCTTGGCATCATCGGCCCCACCGGCTGCGGCAAAAGTACCATCGTCAACCTGCTGATGCACTTTTACGATGCCGGCTCCGGCGGCGTGTTCGTGGACGGAAAAGACGTGCGCACCTATGAAAAGGACGCGCTGCGGCGCAGATTCGGCGCGGCCTTCCAGAACGATATGATCTTCCAGGATACACTCAGGGAAAATGTGGACTTTGGCCGCGCCCTCTCCGAGACCGCTCTGCGGCAGGCCGTAGAGGACGCCATGGCCGCGGAATTTGTCGACAGTCTTCCGGAGGGACTTGATTTTCAGGCTGCCATCAAGGGCGCGAACCTCTCCGGCGGCCAGAAGCAGCGGCTCATGGTCGCCCGCGCGCTCGCGGCGGATCCCGAGATCCTGATCCTGGATGACGCCTCCTCCGCCCTTGACTATAAGACCGATGCCGCCATGCGGAAGGCCATCGCCGAAAACCACAAGGACAGCACGCTGATCATGATCGCCCAGCGGGTCTCCAGTGTCATGAACATGACAAAGATCCTGGTCATGGACAACGGCAGATGCATCGGCTACGGGTCCCACGAGGAGCTGCTGCGCTCCTGCCCCGCCTATCGGGAGATCTACGAGATCCAGATGGGCTGGGCTGCAGGTTAAGGAGGTGCGCTATGCCGGGAAAAGGTGACAGAGGCGGCGTGAAGGAAAAGCCGAAGGACGCCAAAGGAACGTTAAAACGCATCATCGCTTATCTGATGGAATTCAAATGGATCGTGCTCCTGCTGCTGATCTTCTCTTTCGCCAGCAACATCGGAAATCTGATGGGGCCGCGCTTTGCCGGCAAGGCCATCGGGGTGGCCGAGGAAGGCTTTAAAGCGGGGATCGGCATGGTCGACATGGCGCAGGTGAAGCACTATGCCCTGCTCATGCTGGCCTTCTACGCGGGCAGCAACATCTTAAGCTTTACCGTGAATCTCTGCATGATGCGCGTGGGGCGGCGCGTCGCGCGGAACATGCGCCGCGACGTCTTTAACAAGCTGATGACCCTGCCGGTGGGCTATTTCGACCGCCATCAGGCCGGCGACATCATCAGCCGCGTCAGCTACGACATCGACGTGGTGGCCATGAGCCTGTCCACCGACGTGATCCAGATCCTCACGAGCTCGGTGACGGTCGCAGGCAGCTTCATCATGATGTGCACCATCTCGCTCCCGCTTGTTTCCTGCATGGTCTTTACCATTCCCGTGTCCATCCTGTTTACGCGAAGCATGTCCAAAAAGACGCGTCCGCGCTATGCCAGGCGCAGCGCGGCCTACGGCGAGATGAACGGCTTTGCGGAGGAGATGTTCACGGGGCAGAAAACCATCCTCGCCTACGCGCATGAGAATGCGGTCTGCGGAAAATTCAGCAAGATCAACATGGCTGCTGCCGAGGCCTATAAAAACGCGGACGGTCTGGGCATGACCATGGGCCCCACCATCGGCATGATCTCGAACTTCGGCCTGGCCGCCATCGGCATGGGCGGCGCCGTCCTTTATATGATGAACATCGTCGGGCTCGCGCAGATCTCCAGCTTCGTGCTGTATTCGCGCAAATTCTCGGGGCCCATCAACGAGATCTCCAATATCATCAACGAGATCTTCAGCGCCCTTGCAGCCTCCGAGCGTGTCTTCCGCCTGCTCGACCAGCCGGAGGAGGCGGCGGACATCTATGGCGCTGTGGAACTTAAGGATGCGAAAGGACACGTCGAG
>CADCPP010000083.1 GCA_902803355.1 uncultured Lachnospiraceae bacterium
ATACGCTTTTTTTCAGCGCATTGATGATATTACAACAAGGCCAGGAGAAAGTCAATACCTTTTTTAAATATTTTTTGCCGAATTCAAGGGAAGGTAATTCTATCGTTATTTCAGCTCGAACAGGCAGCTTTCATCAAGACCTCTTGACTTTCTTCCCGGCCAAGGTAAAATAAAACCAGCACTGAATGCAAAAGGAGAAAACATGGGCTTTATCTGCACAAAATGCGGCAGACATGCGCCGCTTTCAACAAAGCTTTCCCATTGCGAGTGCGGCGGTCTCTGGGAACTGGACTATGACCTGCCTAAATATGACCCCGCGTTGATCGATAAGAAGGAATGGAGCCAGTTCCGTTACCGTGCTTTCATGGCGCTGGATGATGATGTTTCCTGGCGCAGCGTGAGCCTTGGCGAAGGCATGACGCCGATCGTAAGGCTTAATGATGATGTGCTGCTGAAAATGGATTATTTCATGCCTACCCTTTCCTTTAAGGACCGCGGCGCGGCAGTCCTGATCGCTCACTGCAAAAGCATCGGTGTGGAGAAGGTGGTACAGGATTCCAGCGGCAACGCAGGCAACGCTGTCGCCGCCTACGCGGCAAGGGCAGGGATCGACTGTGAGATCTTCGTTCCGGAAGGGACCAGCCCGAAAAAGATCGATATGATCCGCGCGCATGGCGCGGTCTGCACCGTGGTTCCCGGAAGCCGGGACCACTGTGCGGATGTCTGCCGCGCGAGAGCGGAAGAAGAGAACTGCTATTACGCGAATCACGTCTATAATCCTTTCTTCTACGAAGGAACCAAGACGTATCTCTACGAAGTCTATGAACAGCTTGGACGGATACCGGAGCATCTCATTATCCCCGTGGGAAACGGCACGCTTTTCCTCGGCGTTGTGAAGGCTCTGGAACATCTTTTGGCATCCGGCTGCATCGATCATTTTCCGAAGATATATGCCCTGCAGTCGGAAAAGTGCGATCCGCTGCTGCAGGCGAGTCTTTCCGAAAGTGCAGAGCCTGCTGCTGTAAATCCGGAGCCTACGCTGGCAGAAGGGATCGCTATCGGGAAGCCCATGCGGGGAGAGGAGATCCTCGCGCTTGCCCGGAAATGGGGTATTCAGTTCATTTCTGTGCCGGAAAACGGGATCCTTGAGGCAAGAAAGCAGCTGGCGGAGCAAGGGATCTATATTGAGCATACGACGGCTGCAAACTACGCCGCCTACCTGGCGCTTACCGCCAGAATCGGCCCTCTTCCGGATACACTGATCACCATGTGCGGCGCAGGACTGAAATCGGATCATTAAAAAAAGGACTGTAAACAGTCCTTTTTTGTGCTTTATTTTCGGGATTTTAAAAAAACAACTGAAAGTCGAAAGAAAAGAAAGTCTTTTCCTTTTTTTCTCCGCTTTTCAATGCAACAAAAACTGTACAAATCGGGACAGAAAGTGTATGATATTCACAATTCTCCGAACGAATGCTGTACAGCCTGGCTGTTCGCGGCAAATGTTTTTTGTTCGGAAGAATTGCTGCAGTGATTCCATTAAGGGAGGAAGAAAACATGGATGCAAAAACTGCGATGCTAGACCGTGCGGGAGAGATCATTGATTCCTACGGCAGCAAGCGGGAAAACATCATCGCCATCATGCAGGATATCCAGGCTGAGTACAAATATCTCAGCAAGGATGTGCTGTCTCTGATTGCGGACAAGCTGGGCATCGGTGTGGCTAAGGTGTACAGCGTGGCGACTTTCTACGAAAACTTTTCGCTGGAAGCCAAGGGCAAATACATTGTTAAGGTCTGTAATGGCACGGCCTGCCACGTCCGCAAGTCCCAGCCGATCTACGACGGCCTGCGCGAATACCTGAACCTTTCCGGGAAGCAGAAGACCTCGGAAGACCAGATGTTCACACTGGAGACCGTTGCGTGCCTTGGCGCCTGCTCTCTGGCCCCGGCCATGACGATCAACGACGAAGTCCACGCAAAGATGACGCCTGATACGGCGATCGCTCTGCTGGAGAACATCCGGAAGAAGGAGGCCGCGCAAAATGCCTGAAAGCACTCTGACACGTTCGAAGTTCCATCTTCTGCAGACAGAGACCAGGGATCTGTTGAATGCCCAGAAGCTTAAAGTTCTTGTCTGCGCCGGAACCGGCTGTGTTGCCAACGGTTCCATGAAAGTTTACGATACGCTGAAGGCTGCCTGCGAAGCCAGGGGCCTGAAGGTGTGCGTTGCCCTGCGTGAAGAAGGCGGGGAAAACAGCGTTCATTTGAAGAAGAGCGGCTGTCACGGTTTCTGCGAGATCGGTCCGCTCGTCAGCATCGAACCGCTTGATATTCTGTATACTCATGTTCATGTAGAAGATTGCGAAGAAATCATTGAAAAGACGCTGCTCGGCGGCGAAGTCATCGAGCGTCTGCTGTACCACAAGGACGGCGAAGCTTATCAGAAGCGCGATGATATCCCCTTCTACAAGCTGCAGCACCGCATCGTCCTGCGTGACAGCGGCAAGAGCGACGCCGAAGAGATCCTGGAATATATCGCCAACGGCGGCTATTCCGCTTTCGAAAAAGCGCTGTTTGACATGAGCGCCGAAGAAATCTGCAAGACGATCTCCGACTCCGGTCTGCGCGGACGCGGGGGCGGCGGATTCCCGGCCGGCCGCAAATGGGAAAGCGTACGCCGGAACGTTTCCGACGTGAAATACGTCGTCTGCAACGGTGACGAGGGCGACCCCGGTGCCTTCATGGATCAGGGCGTCATGGAAGGCAACCCGCACAGCGTGATCGAAGGCATGCTGATTGCCGGTGTGGCCACCGGTGCCACCGAAGGCTATATCTACGTCCGTGCGGAATACCCTCTGGCAGTTAAACGTCTACGCATTGCGATCGCAAAGGCGGAAGAACAGGGTCTGCTGGGCGATAATATCATGGGCAGCGGATTTAATTTCCACATGCACATCAACCGCGGTGCCGGTGCATTCGTGTGCGGCGAAGGCAGTGCGTTAACGTCTTCGATCGAAGGCAAGCGCGGCATGCCGCGTGTCAAACCGCCGCGTACGGTTGACCAGGGTCTGTGGGCCAAGCCTACCGTCCTGAATAACGTCGAGACCTATGCCAATGTGCCGCAGATCGTGTTGAATGGTGCCGACTGGTACCGCAGTGTCGGCACGGAGAAATCTCCGGGCACCAAGACCTTTGCCTTGACCGGCAATGTGGTCAACACCGGTCTGGTGGAGGTCCCCATGGGTACGACGCTCCGCCAGGTCATTTTTGACATCGGCGGCGGCATCAAGGACGGCAAGAAATTTAAGGCCGTGCAGATCGGTGGACCTTCCGGCGGGTGCCTCACCGAGGAACACCTGGATCTGCCTCTTGATTTCGACTCTCTGAAGAAGGTCGGCGCGATCATCGGCTCCGGCGGTATGGTCGTCATGGACGAAGATACCTGCATGGTCGAAGTGGCCCGTTTCTTCATGAACTTTACGCAGAATGAAAGCTGCGGCAAGTGCGTTCCCTGCCGGGAAGGCACCAAGCGCATGCTCGAGATCCTGGAACGAATCATCCACAATGAAGGTTCCCTGGAAGATCTGGATACGCTGGAAAGCCTGGCCAACACCATTACGGAAGCTTCCCTCTGCGGTCTGGGACAGACGGCCTGCAAGCCGGTCCTGAGCACCCTGAAATACTTCCGCAACGAGTACCTGGCTCATGTTGTCGATAAGCACTGCCCGCACTGCAACGGCCGGAAGCGTCACCTGGAAATCAATCCGAAGCTGTGCCGCGGCTGCGGCAAGTGCAAGCGGAACTGCCCGATGGAAGCCATTTCCGGCGAACTCAGACAGCCGCATACCATTGACGTCACGAAGTGCATCCACTGCGGCGCCTGCTGGGGCGCCTGCCCGTTCGGTGCCATCGACGCCATCGAAGAGGAGGGTTAAGGCCATGGCTAAAGGTGTAATGATCATTGACGGACAGCGCGTTGCTTTCGACGGAGAAAAGAACGTCCTCGCCGTTATCCGTAAAGCCGGCATCGAAATGCCTACCTTCTGCTATCACTCCGATCTGTCCACCTACGGCGCCTGCCGTATGTGCATCGTGGAAGATGAACGCGGCAAGATCGATGCATCCTGCTCGCTGGAACCCCGTGACGGTATGGTCATCAAGACCAATTCCGCCCGCCTGCTGAAGCACCGCCGCACCATTCTGGAACTGTTGCTGGCGTCCCACAACTGTAACTGCACGACCTGTGAAAAGAGCGGCAAATGCCACCTGCAGGCACTGGCACAGCAGTTCGGCGTCCGCACCGTCCGCTTCAGCGATACCCGCGAAGCTGCCGAGATCGACAGCTCCTCGCCTGCCGTCGTGCGTGATCCAAACAAGTGCATCCTATGCGGTGACTGTGTGCGTGTCTGCGAAGAAATGCAGGGCATGAACATCATCGATTTCGTGCACCGCGGCTCCCAGATGCGCGTGGCTCCTGCCTTCGGCCGCATGCTGAGTGAGACCAACTGCATCAGCTGCGGTCAGTGCGCAGCGGTCTGCCCGGTCGGCGCGATCACCGTGAAAAACGAGATCGGCGAAGCCTGGCGCGCGATCCACGATCCGAAGCTGCGGACCGTGGTCCAGATCGCGCCTGCCGTGCGTGTTGCGGTCGGTGAAGCCTTCGGCCTACCGGTCGGCGACAACGTCCTGCACCGCCTGGTGACGGCCCTGAAGCTCATGGGTGTGGATGAAATCTACGACACCACTTTCGGTGCGGACTTCACCACGATTTCCGAAGCGGAAGAGTTTAAAGCCCGACTTGCGGCCGGCGGTCCTTTCCCGATGTTCACCTCCTGCTGCCCGGCGTGGGTGAAGTATCTGGAGAAGGAAAATCCGAAGTATCTGCACAATATTTCCACCTGCAAGTCTCCCATGGAAATGTTTGCTGCGATCCTGCGTGACCGCTATGCGGAAAAGGATGCAGAGGACGGAAAACGCACCTATCACATTGCGATCATGCCCTGCACGGCCAAGAAGATGGAAGCGGCCCGCGATGAGTTCAAACACGATGGCAGACCCGATGTTGATCTGGTTCTGACCACCCGCGAGATCGTGGATATGATCCGTGAGAGCGGCATCCGTCTGGACGAACTGGATCTGGAAGCCCCGGATCTTCCGTTCGGCCTTGGTTCCGGCTCGGCCAACATTTACGGTGTGACCGGCGGTGTTGCCGAAGCAGTCGTGCGTCACTGCGTTCCGGATAAGTCCAAGAACGCCTTGCGTGAGATCGCAGAACTGGGGCTGCGCGGCGATGAAGCCCGCAAGGAAGTCACCGTCCACCTCGG
>CADCPP010000084.1 GCA_902803355.1 uncultured Lachnospiraceae bacterium
GAACGGAACACTCATCATGCTGCTTGCCGTCTTCATCTTGACGGCGGCATTCGGAAAAACGGCGGAGGCAAACGGGGTGGAGCCCGCTCCGCACGATCATATCTGGGTACAGACAGACGTTGCGATGCGGCCGACCTGTACGTCGCCCGCTTACTATGTAATTCGCTGCCAGATCTGCGGCAAAGAGGAGACGCATATTACGGATCCGGCTCTTGGCCACGACTGGGGCAAATGGGAACTTGCTAAAGCCGGAGACTGCAAATCGAAGGCAGTAGAAGAACGCGTGTGCAGAAGATGCCATAAAACGGAGACGAGAACGACCACATATGGCGGCCACAGCTGGGGCGCCTGGTCCCTCTGGAAGCCGGCGACCTGCACGGAAGTCGGTAAGGAGGGGCGCGTCTGCTCTGTCTGCAAGGCCAATGAGATGCGGGATATCAAAGCCCTCGGCCACAACTGGGGCGCATGGAAGGAATGGACAAAGCCCAGCTGCTTTGCCGAAGGAGAGGAAAGACGGCAGTGCTCCCGCTGCAATACGGAGGAGTCCCGTCCGATCGCCAAGACAGAGCATAAATGGGGCGCATGGTACGTGACCGCGGCGCCTGCGCACGGAAAGCCCGGAACAGAAGAGCGGCGCTGCAGCGTCTGCATGACGACCGAAACGCGGGAGATCGCAGCCGGCACCCCGGCGGCAAAGATAGGGGACAGCGGCATCCTCGTGGTCATCGCCCAGGAGCTTCTGAAGGAAGGCGGCGAATACAGCGGCGTCTGCGACGGCATTTTCCGCGAGGATCTGGCCGCGGCCATCAAGACCTATGAAAAAGAGGCCGGCCTGCCCGAGACCGGCACCATTTATCAGGACACTCTCGAACTATTGTCCGGCCGCTTTCTGAACGAGCTGGATCTCGAGATCCCGTCCGCCGAGTGCACCATTTATATCTTCCAGGACAGCGGCCTTCACGTCGATGCTCTGCGGGAGTGCAAGTATACGTCCAACGGTGACGGGACGCACAAGGTGGAGCCGGTCATCATCGGTTTTGATTTCAACAACTGGAAGGAAGAACAGGCGGAGATCTATTTCCCGGCGGGAGCGGAATTCGAACAGAATGCCTATAACTCTCCCTGCCATCCGGACGGCGATAAATCCGTGTGCATGGACTGCGGCGCTGACATGGGAGCCTGGCTGACAGAGCAGGTGGAACTGAATCTGGACGCGCTGCTGGCGGCACTAGATAAGAGCGGAAACGGGATAGGCATCAACCTGAATATCCTGCCGGATGAGCTCACAGATTACGATCTGCCGCCGGTCGAAGGCCTGGAATACAATACGTTCTGGGCACCCTGCCTTAAGTGGGACCCTTTCCCGGGCGCGCTTCGCTATGACGTCTACGTCTGGAAAATGGAGGAGGGCGGAAACGGTACGAAGGAACAGCTCGTCGAGGACTGCGTTGAAAACGCGACGGGTTATTACCTGGAAGATCTGGAACCGGGGAAGTATCTGGCTGCCGTGCTGGCCAAGAATGACGGCGGCGCGGTTTCCGATCATACCTTCCTGTATTTCGGCGTGGTCGGTGATACCATGCCGGAGCCGCTCGAGGTGGAACTGAAAGACAGCTGCGCGAGCTGGGCGTATGAATACGGGAACTTAAGTCCGATCTTCCATGTGGACCTGATCCGGGCCTACGTCATCGATCACGGCCTGAACCATGAATCCGTTTATGAGGCAGATACCGAAAATGCCTACATGGATTTTACAGAGGTCTATGCCGAACTGGCCGTGAAGGGAAAGATGCAGCCGGGAGATTTCCTGTTCGTAGGCGTTGAAGCCATAGATGCTGACGGGATCCTGAAGGACAGCGCGATGGTGCACAGCGAATTCATCCCTTGGGTGATGCCGAACTTCTACCGCGTGCTCTGCGCGGTGAACGTTCGCAGCGGGCCCGGAAAGAGCTTTGAGCGGATCGGCGGCTACAGCCAGGGCGATTACTTCGTCTCCTACGGGACGGAGACCGGCGCAGACGGGACCTACTACGTGGTCAATTACAAGGGCCAGACAGGGTATGTGCTCACGAGCTGCGCCGCCTGGTTCGCGCCGAAGCTGTTTACATCGCACGTGGAGATGGGCGACGGAAAGAGCGCCGAAGTCTTTACGAATCCCGACGGAACGATCGATCAGACCGATCTGTATGATAAGGTGCAGAAGAAGGGCTGGCGGCTGACCGGCCTGAAGCAGACAGGCGGAAGCGGGACCGGCGACCTGGACCTTACCAAAGTCCTTTCGCCCGGCGACACCTTCGAGGCCATCTGGGAGAAAGACCCCGATTACGTTTTTGTCCGCTTCTGCGATGCGCAGGGAGGCGCGATCCCTGTCTATGATCAGGAAGGCAAGGTAACGAAGGAAGCGATCCCCATCCGCATCGGGACCACGTTCAACGCCAGACCGGCGGACTACGGC
>CADCPP010000085.1 GCA_902803355.1 uncultured Lachnospiraceae bacterium
CGAGCTCGGCGACGTGGTCTTTATCAATCTGCCCGAAGTGGGCGATGAAGTGACTGCCGGCGAAGCGTTCGGCGACGTGGAATCCGTAAAGGCTGTTTCCGACCTCATCAGCCCGGTCAGCGGCACCGTCCTTGAGATCAATGAAGAACTGCTCGATTCTCCCGAACTGCTGAACGACGACCCCTATGCCAACTGGATCATTAAGGTCGAAAACGTCAGCGATACGGAGGAACTGCTTTCCGCCGCCGCCTACGCGGACTTCTGCGAAACGGAGGCATGATATGGGCACTTACGTCCCCTCTTCCGAAGCGGAAAAGCGGGAGATGCTGGAAGCCCTCGGCCTGAAGGACGCGCGTGAGCTGTACCGCGACGTTCCGGACAGCGTGCTCTTAAAGAAGCCGCTGGATCTGCCGGAGGGCCTTAGCGAGATGGAGGTCCGGGAAAAGGTCGGCGCCATGGCCGCGCTGAACAGGAACTACAAAACGATCCTGCGTGGCGCCGGGGCGTATGATCACTACATTCCCTCCATCGTCCGCTATATTCCCGCAAAGGAAGAATTCCTGACCGCTTATACGCCGTATCAGGCGGAGATGAGCCAGGGCGTGCTGCAGTCTATCTTCGAGTTCCAGACCATGATCTGCGAACTGACCGGGATGGATGTAGCGAACGCCTCGGTCTATGACGGCGCAAGCGCGGCGGCCGAAGCGGCTGCGATGTGCCGCGACCGGAAACGGAGCGTCATGCTGATCTCCGGCGCGGCGCACCCCGATACCATCAATACCGTCCGCACCTACTGCTACGGGGCGAATACGGAGCTTAAAGTGGTTCCGGCAAAGGACGGAAAGACCGATCTTGCCGCGCTGAAGGAAATGCTCTCGGCAGAGAGCGCCGGCTTCATCTTCCAGCAGCCGAACTTTTTCGGCCAGTTTGAGGATGCGGAGACCCTGATCCAGGCGGTCCACGAGGTCGGCGCGATGGCGGTCATGAGCGCAAATCCGATCGCTCTTGCCGTCATGAAGACGCCCGGCGAGCTCGGCGCGGATATCGCCGTGGGCGAAGGGCAGCCGCTCGGGCTCCCGCTTGGCTTCGGCGGACCGTATCTGGGCTTTATGGCCACGACGAATAAATACATGCGGCGCCTGCCGGGCCGCATTGTGGGCGAGACCGTGGACAGCCGCGGGGAAAGAGCCTACGTGCTTTCCCTGCAGGCAAGAGAGCAGCATATCCGCCGCGAAAAGGCCAGCTCCAACATCTGCTCGAACGAGGCACTCTGCGCCCTGACTGCCGGCCTTTACATGGCGACAATGGGGCCGGACGGTATGGCGGAGGCCGCAAGGCAGTGCATGGCCAAGGCGCATTATCTGGCCGATAAGCTGGCGCAGGCCGGCTGCAGCCCGGTATACACGGGCGAATTCTTCCATGAGTTCGTGACCCGCCAGAAGAAGAGCAGAGAGATCCTTGACGCGTTAGCAGAGAAGGACATTCTGGGCGGCCTGCCGCTGGAGGACGGCGAAAGCATCCTCTGGTGCGTCACCGAAAAGGTTTCCAGAGAGACTCTTGACGTGGTCGCCGAGACGGTAAAGGAGGTGCTGGCATGAAGTTGATCTTTGAAAAGAGCGTTCCCGGACACCGCTCCTGGCTGCTTCCCGCGCTGGACGTGCCGGCAGTCGAACTGCCCGAAAGCATGAAGCGCGCGGAAAAGCCCGCTCTTCCGGAGCTTTCCGAGACCGAGGTCTCCCGCCACTATACGCAGCTGGTACAGCAGGTGCACGGCGTGAACTGCGGCTTCTATCCGCTCGGCTCCTGCACCATGAAATACAATCCGCGCATCGATGAGGAAATGGCGGCGCTCGATGGTTTTACGCATATCCATCCGCTCGCGCCGGAAAAGGATACCGAAGGCTGCCGGAAGGTTTTGGAGACCGCAAAGACCCTGCTCTGCGAGATCACGGGCATGGATGACATGACCTTTGAACCCGCGGCCGGCGCGCACGGCGAGTTCACCGGCGTGCTGCTGATCAAGCAGTACCACGATGCCCGCGGCGACAGGGCCAGAAGGAAGATCATCGTGCCGGATTCCGCGCATGGGACCAACCCCGCTACGGCGGCCATGTGCGGCTTTGATGTGGTCAATATCGCCTCCGGCCCGGACGGCCTGGTGGATCTTGACGCCCTGAAGGCGGTGCTCGGCCCGGATACTGCCGGCCTCATGCTGACCAATCCGAACACGGTCGGCCTCTTCGACAGCAATATCCTGGAGATCACCCGCCTTGTGCACGAGGCCGGCGGCCTGTGCTATTACGACGGCGCGAACCTGAACGCGGTCATGGGCATCGTCCGTCCCGGTGACATGGGCTTTGACTGCGTGCATCTGAACCTGCACAAGACCTTCGCGACGCCGCACGGCGGCGGCGGTCCGGGCGCAGGTGCGGTCGGCTGCAAGAGCTTTCTGAAAGACTTCCTGCCGCGCTCCGTGAGCATGGACGGAGAGGGCCGCCTGCAGGTCAGAAGCTTTGCCGGCAACTTCCTTGTGGTCGTCAAGGCGCTCACCTATATCCTGACTCTCGGCCGGGAAGGCATTCCGCAGGCAGCGGAGTACGCCGTGCTGAACGCGAACTACCTGATGCAGAAGATCAGAGGGACCTTCGAACCCGCTTTCGACCGCATCTGCATGCATGAATTCGTGCTCTGCCTGAATGAATACAAGAAGGAGACCGGCGTGTCAGCCCTCGATGTGGCCAAATCACTGATCGACCACGGCATTCATCCGCCGACAATGTATTTCCCGCTCATCGTGCATGAAGCCCTCATGCTCGAGCCGACAGAAACGGAAAGCAAGGCAACGCTTGACGAAGCGGCGGAGGTCTTCCGTGCCCTCTACAAGCAGGGCTTTGAGGATCCCGAGACCATGAAGACGGCGCCGCACAAGGCAAAGATCGGCAGACCGGACGAGGTCCGCGCTGCAAGGAATCCGGTGCTTCGGTGGAAGCAGGAAGAATGATTTGATAAACATACAAATATAAGATCCCGGAAACAAAGCATTTGGGGGAAGAAC
>CADCPP010000086.1 GCA_902803355.1 uncultured Lachnospiraceae bacterium
AAGCTTTCCTTTACCGCCGTGGCCGTGTATTCCGACATGGCGCGGACGGGGTATTTCAGCTGCGGCAATGAAAAACTGAACCGCCTCTTCGAAAACAGCCTCTGGAGCATGCGCTCCAATTTCTGCGACATCCCGACCGACTGCCCTACGCGCGAGCGGGCAGGATGGACGGGAGATGCCGCCGTATTCGCACCGGCCGCCGTCTATCTGATGGACTGCTATCCGGTCTACCGCAAGTGGCTTGGCGAATGCCGCCTGGCGCAGAAGGAGGACGGGCTGGTGCAGAATATCGCGCCGGTCAACAACAAGGGCGGGATGATCTCCGGCATGCTGCAGGGCTCGGCCGGCTGGGGCGACGCCTGCATCCTGGTGCCGTGGGCGCTCTATGAGGCCTACGGGGACAGGGAGATCCTGGAAGAAAATTATGAGATGATGTGCCGCTGGATCTCTTTCTGCGAAAAGAGAGCCTCGAAGACCAGACTGCAGAACCTGCGGAATCCTTACCGGAAGTATCTGGTGGATGAGGGCTTCCATTTCGGGGAATGGTGCCAGCCGGACGTGGACAACATGGCTTCCATGAAGAAGATGATGCTCTCCGGCGCACCCGAAGTGGCGACGGCCTATTATTTCCGCTCGGCGCTTTTGCTTTCAAAGATCGCGGAGATCCTGGGAAAGGCGGAGGATGCGGCGCGCTTTGCGCAGATCGCGGAGGGGGCGAAGAAGGCTTACCGCTATACTTGCACGGACAAGGGAAGGATCCGTTCCGACCGCCAGTGCGAATATGTGCGCCCGATCGCTTTCGGTCTGCTGGAAGGAGAGGAGGCTGCGCAGGCGGCTGACGATCTGGATGCTCTGGTTCGGAAGAACGCGTATCATCTGAATACGGGCTTTCTCTCGACGCCCGATCTGTGCGCGGTGCTTGCGGCATACGGTCACGCAGATACCGCCGAAAAGCTGCTGCTCCAGGAAGAGTCCCCGAGCTGGCTGTATGCGGTCAAAAAGGGCGCGACCAGCATCTGGGAGACCTGGGACGGCATCCGGGAGGATGGCACCGTCCATGATTCGTTAAACCACTATTCCTACGGCGCCGTGAGCGGCTGGCTGATGAAGGGCGTTGCGGGCATCTCCTTAAATCGGGAAGGCCTGACGCTTGCCCCCACGGTACTGCCTTCGATCGGCTTTGTGGAGGCCATCTGGGATTCGCCGGCAGGCCGCATCGCGAGCACATGGCGCGTGAAGGAAGGCCGCGTGCACTTTGCCTTTGAGATCCCGGAGGGGTTGACGGCGCAGATAAGACTCCCGGACGGGAGCGTGCACGAAGCAGCCGCCGGGACGTGCGAATATGAGATCTGAAGCAGGAGGACGCAGGTGAAATATTATTGCAATCCGGTCAATATCAATTACCGTTATCAGTTCAATGCGGACCCGCGGCAGGGCGGAAAGCTTCGGATCTGCCGGGAAGCGGCGGATCCCTCACTGATCTGCTTTGAGGGACGCTACTATATCTTTGCTTCCATGACGCTCGGCGTCTGGGTCTCGGATGACCTTGTAAATTGGGAGAACCACAGGCTGCCGGAGGAGCTGCCGCTTTACGACTACGCGCCGGATGTGCGGGTCATGAACGGCTGGGTCTACTTCTGCGCGTCAAGGCGGGAAGAAAACTGTGACCGCTACCGCACAAGAGACATCCTGAATGGACCATATGAGAAGATCAAGGGAAATTTTCCGTTCTGGGACCCGAACCTGTTTGTGGACGATGACGGAAAAGTGTATTTTTACTGGGGCTGCTCCAATATGACCCCGATCCGGGGCGTGGAGCTCGACCCGGAGACGATGAACCCGAAGGGAGAGAGCAGGGCGCTGATCGAAGGCCGGCCTGCGGAGATCGGCTATGAGCGCTATGGGGAGAACAACTCCCTGCTGCCCGCCTCCGAGGCGGTCATCGAAGCAAAGTACCAGGCCTTCGTTAAGGCGCAGGGCGTTCCGGAAAGCATGCTTCCGGAAGAAGTGAAGCCGCTTATCCGCGGCATGTTCTCCGACAGACCGTATATTGAAGGCGCCTGGATGGACAAGCACTGCGGGAAATATTATCTGCAGTATGCGGCGCCGGGCACGCAGTTCAATACCTACAGCGACGGCGTGTACGTATCGGATCATCCGCTCGGTCCCTTCACCCTTGCTGAAAACGTGCCCTATTCCTACAAGCCTTCGGGCTTTCTGACCGGCGCGGGACATGGCTCGACCATGCAGGATGAGCAGGAAAACTGGTGGCATGCCTCCACGGTGCGGATCTCGGTCAACCATGACTTTGAGCGCCGCGTGGGTCTCTGGCGTGCGGGCTTTGACAAAGACGGCGAGCTCTTCTGCGATCAGCGCTACGGCGACTGGCCTCAGCGGGTGACCGGCTTTAAGCAGGATCCCTGGCAGACACCGCCGTGGATGCTCTTAAGCAGCGGAAAGACGGCAGCAGCGTCAAGCGCCGCTAAGGGCTGCGGCCCCGAAAAGGCCTGCGAAGAGGATATCCGGACCTGGTGGAAGGCGGCCGCGCCCGGCAGAAGCGAATGGCTGACAGAAGACCTCGGGCAGGTCTTCCGCGTCCATGCGGTCCAGGTGAATTTTGCCGATGATGCGTTACATATCCCCTGCCCCGGGAAGATCCGTCCGGGCACGCAGGCCCGCTACATCGAGGAAGCGCATACCGTCACAAGGTATCTGCTGGAGGCCTCGGAGGACGGTGAGCACTGGACCGTGCTTGCGGACAAGAGGCAGGCGGAGACCGATCTGTCCCACGACCTCATCGTGAAGGAGGAAGGCATCCCTGCGCGCTATATTCGCCTTTCGCAGATGGAGCTTCCCTACGCCCAGGCGCCCTGCGTTTCCGGCCTAAGGGTCTTCGGCCTTGGAGAAGGAAATGCTCCGGACGAAGCGGTCTATACCGCAAAAAGGACCGGCCCGCTCGACATGGAGGTGGAGATCCGGCCGCAGGAGGATGCGCTTGGCTTCAACATCCTGTTCGGCGCATCGCCCGAAAAGCTCTATCACAGCTGTATGGTCTTTAAGGCAGGACCACACCGCATAGGCGCCCTGGTGAAGGGGAGGAATTATTATCTGCGCGTGGACGCGTTCAACGAATGCGGCATCACGGAAGGAAAATGCACCGCATTGCCCGCGGAAGAGGAGGAGTGAGATGTTTCCGAAGGGATTCATGACCGGCGCGGCAACGGCCGCCCATCAGGTCGAAGGCAATAATATTCACAGCGATTACTGGCTGCAGGAGCAGATGCCCCACAGCAGTTTCACTGAGCCCTCGGGGATCGCCTGCGACCACTATCACCGCTATGAAGAGGATATCAGGATGCTGGCGGAAGCTGGTCTGAATGCTTACCGCTTCTCCGTGGAATGGGCGCGAATCGAACCGGAGGAGGGCGTCTTTTCGGAAGAGGAGACGGAGCATTACCGCCGCGTCATCGCCTGCTGCCGCCGCTATGGCGTGGAGCCGGTCGTGACGCTGATGCATTTCACAAGCCCAGCCTGGCTCATCCGGAAGGGCGGCTGGGAAGCAGAGAGCACCGTGGACTATTTCCGCCGCTATGCCGCTTATATCGCGGAAAACTTAGGCGGAGAGCTCCGCTATGTCTGCACCATCAACGAGGCGAACATGGGCCTGCAGCTGGCCGCGATCGCAAAGCGTTTTGAGCTGATGGCAAAGCAGGCCGCGATGCGCGCTCAGCAGGAAGGCGCGGAAAGCGGCGCGGCAAAGCAGGCCGAAGGCACGGTCCAGGTCGGCATGAACTTCCAGAAGATGATGGAAAACATGAAGTTCGCCGCCATGGAGAACGCTCAGGCTTTCGGTACGCCGCAGCCTCAGATCTTTGTAGGCTCGCGCACGCCGGAAGGAGACCTTCTGGTCATGAAGGCGCATGCCGCAGCAAGGGAAGCGTTCCGGAAGGCGGCGCCGCAGGTGAAGATCGGCCTTTCGCTTTCGCTCCATGATCTTCAGGCTCTGCCCGGCGGCGAGAGGTTTGCGGAAAAGGCCTGGGAGGAGGAATTCACCCACTATCTGCCTTATCTTGAGGGAGACGATTTCCTCGGCGTCCAGAATTATACAAGGACCCTGTACGGTCCCGCCGGCCAGCTGCCCGCGCCGGAAGGGGCAGAGCTTACGCAGATGGATTACGAGTTCTATCCGCAGGCGCTTGAGCACGTGATCAGAAAGGCCGCAGAAGGCTTTAAGGGCGATCTCATCGTCACGGAAAACGGCACGGCCATGGCAGATGATGAGCGCCGCTGCGCCTTTATCCGGGAGGCAGCCGCCGGCGTAGAGCGCAGCCTTGCGGACGGGCTGCCGGTAAGGGGCTATTTCTACTGGTCCCTGATGGACAACTTCGAGTGGCAGAAGGGCTTTGCCATGCAGTTCGGCCTTGTGGCCGTAGACAGAAGCACGCTCGAAAGAACGCCGAAGCCAAGCCTTAAGCTTCTGGGAAGCCTTGCAAAGTAAGCCGGCACGGAAAGACTTTACACTTCCCCCGCCTTGGCGTATAATATCTCTGATAAGCTCCCTGTGAGCCGCTGCGAAAGGGGTATAAAATGGCTGAAGAAAAAAGACCTGTAAAGATAACCGAAACCGTGCTGCGTGACGGACATCAGTCGCTGATTGCGACCCGCATGCGGACCGAACAGATGCTGCCGATCATCGACAAGATGGACAAGGTCGGCTACTATTCCGTGGAAATGTGGGGCGGCGCGACCTTTGATGCCTGCCTGCGCTTCCTTGACGAAGATCCGTGGGACCGTCTGCGCAAGCTCCGCGACGGCTTTAAGAATACCAAGCTGCAGATGCTCTTCCGCGCGCAGAACATTCTGGGCTACCGCCACTACGCGGATGACGTGGTGGAATATTTCGTACAGAAATCCATCGCGAACGGCATCGATATCATCCGTATCTTCGACGCGTTAAACGATGTGCGGAACCTTGAGACCGCGGTGAAGGCGACCAAGAGGGAAGGCGGCCACGTGCAGACCGCCATCTCCTACACCCTCGGCGAGCCGTACACGGTCGAGTATTTCTGTCATCTGGCCAAGCAGATGGAGGACATGGGCGCGGATTCGATCTGTGTCAAGGACATGGCCGGCCTGCTGATCCCCTATGAAGCCTCCAAACTGTTCAAGGCATTAAAGGAGACCGTCAAGATCCCGCTCCAGATGCATTCGCACTACACCAGCGGCGTGGCGGCCATGACCTACATGCGCGCGGTGGAAGCGGGCTGCGACATCATCGATACCGCCATGAGCCCCTTCGCCCTCGGCACCTCACAGCCGGCCACGGAGGTCATGGTGAAGACCTTCCAGGGCACGCCGTACGATGCCGGCGTTGATCAGGAACTGCTGCTTGAGATCGCCGACTACTTCCGCCCTATCCGCGAGGAATGCCTTGCGAGCGGCCTGATGAATCCGAAGGTGCTCGGTGTAGATATCAATACCCTGAAGTACCAGGTGCCCGGCGGCATGCTGAGCAACCTGGTGAGCCAGTTAAAGGACCAGCACGCGGAGGACAAGTTCTACGATGTGCTGAAGGAGATCCCCGCCGTCCGCGAAGACCTCGGCATGCCGCCGCTGGTCACCCCGTCTAGCCAGATCGTGGGCACGCAGGCGGTCATGAACGTCCTCTTCGGCGAGCGCTACAAGGTCGCGACCAAGGAGACCAAGGCGCTGCTGAGAGGCGAATACGGCCAGACCGTCCGTCCCTTCAACAAGGAAGTGCAGAAGAAGGTCCTGGGCGAGGATGCCGAGATCATCACCTGCCGTCCGGCCGATCTGATCCCGAACGAGCTGCCGAAGCTCCGCGAGGAGGTCGGCGAATACCTGCAGCAGGATGAAGACGTCCTGTCCTACGCCCTGTTCCCGCAGGTCGCCATGAACTTCTTCAAGGAGCGCGCCGCCGGCTTCCCGGCCAAGGCGGAAAGAGAGAAAAAGGCAGTCGAAGAAAAAGCAGCCAAAGAAGCTGCAAAGAACGCTCCGTCCAAGACGGAAACACCGAAAGAAGTGATCAAATACCTTCCGGCACCCGCACCGTTTTTGGGGGCGGTTCCCGGTTATATCCCGGCCGCGGGAGAGATCTCGGCAGGGCTGCCCGGTGAAGGGGCGGCCGCGCCCTTTGCTCCCGGCCAGAGCGCGGAAGGAAGCGGAAGCGTGAACGGTGCTTCGCTGAACTATCAGATCAATTGTGTAGGATAAGGAGGAGAATTTCATGAAAAAATGGATTGCATGGCTTCTGGCTGCGGTAATGGTCTTATCCATGGCCGCCTGCGGCAAGCAGCAGGATCCGGAAACACAGCCGGACAAGGCAGTATCGTCGACCGAAGCAGCGACTAAGGCCACAACAGAAACAACGACCGAGGCCGCGACCGAGGCGCCGTCCATCACGGAAGAGGAAGCCTTTAACGCCTTCGTGGGTCACATCAAAGCACTGGCAAAAGCCCTGAAGGACAGAGACGCCAAGGACGCGAAAAGTCTTTCCCTTAAGGGAAATTTGAACTTCGACGCGGCGCTGACGGTCGCGCAGGGCGATGAAAAGCAGGAATTTCCCGTCAGCATTTCCGGCAAGGGAACGGCCGGCCTGAATACGGCGCAGGGCGCGGAGGCAGAAGCGGTCTATAAGGCCGACCTCAGCGTGCTTGCAGGGATGTTCGGCGGAGAACCTGAGGAAGCGGAAGAAAAGACAGCGCATTACTATCTGGATTTCGCGGAGGAAAAGGCATATCATCTGAAAGACGACGGCGAGACCTGGGTCTGGTCAGAACTGTCCATGGATATGGATGATGCAGAAGAGGACCTGGACAAGCTGGATGAGCTGACGCCGGACAAACTGTTCGGAGAACACAGCTTTAAGGCAGAAGGCGGCAAATATGTCTTTGAAGGCAAGATCGCGATGGACAAGCTTGCCGAAGATGAGACAGACATTGCGGATGAACTGGAGAAGTACGGACTGACGCCCGAGAACCTGACCCCGCAGCTGAAGCTGGTGCTGGATGAGGATTGCCATCTGGAATCCGTGACCCTGTCCGTGGAGCCTTTTTCTCTGGACGTCCCGGTGGATGAGGCTTCGCTCAATATCAATCTGAAGGCACTCACGCTGGAGATCGAAGCGGACCACGGCGAGGTGAAGGTCGAGATCCCGGCAGAGGTGAAGGAAAAGGCTGTGGAGATGGACGATGAGCCGGATCCCTACGATGAACCTACGCAGGCAGTGACGGATCTTGGCAATGAAGTGGTGGTCGATAATGAGTTCCTGAAGGTCACGGCTGTGAGCGCGGAGATCGACATTTTCGAGGATTATTGCATCACTCTGATTGCTGAGAACAAGACAGGGAAGGTCTTAAAGCTTCGCTCGGACGGAGCGGATGTCAACGGTTATTTTACGGACTTTTTCATCTACGAGGATCTTGAGCCCGGCGAGACCAAGGAGCTTGAAGCCAGCCTCAGCGCCGAAGATCTTGCCCTGATCGGGCTGAAGGAGCCGGACGAGCTGCTGATCAGGCTGGAGGCCGTGGATGAGAATTACGATACGGTGACAAGCGAATCCTTCGTTCTGTACCCGACGGGCAAGGATAAAGACAGCATCATCTCTCCGGACCGCATGACCGCGGAAGATGAGATCCCACTGGCTGAAAATGACAAATGCACCATGATCCTGATCGGCGCGAAGCACAATGACGATTGGGGTGTCACGGACATCATCTGCTATGCGGAGAACAAGACCGATAAGACCCTTGAGTTCTCGTTCAGAGACAGCCTGGTGAACGGCAAGGACATCTATGTGGACATCTGGGAAGAAATGCCGGCAGGCACCAAAGGTTATCTCAGCTGCTATATTTCCCCTGAGCAGCTGAAGGAAGAGGGGATCGACGAGATCAAGACGATCGAGTTTACGCTGGAGATCAGAAGTGCGGAAGAGGACGACTGGGCTGAAGCGCCGCTGGCGGAGAAGGAATTCACCTGGGAGTGGTAAAGCGTCAGACAGGGCGATCTGAAACGCCATAATAGGAAAAGGACCTGTGAAGAATGATTCCTCACAGGTCCTTTTTCGAAAGGCGCGAAACCGCTCTTATTCATTTTCCGGCGCTTTGTACTGATGATGCAGCAGCTCGTGCGAGCGTTCGGCAAGATCCTGCGCGTACATCATGTTCAGCACGGGATTTCGCTCCGCGCGCTTGAACAAGGCGCTGCGGTCCAGCTCGTAGAGTCCTTCGGCGCGCTTGCGCTTGCTGCCCATGAGAGCGGTCGGCTGACCGGCGCCGCCCACGCAGCCGGTGCGGCAGGTCATCACTTCCACCAGATCCAGCTGGACTTCTCCGCTTTCGATCTTGTCCAGCAGTCTGTCCGCTTCGGCAAGGCCGTGAACGACCGCTACGCGCACCTGCCTGTCACCGATCGGAATGGTGGCAAAGCGAAGCTGTTCCGTTCCGCGAAGCCCGGAGTGAGAGATCATGCGCAGACCGTTTTTGGATTTATCGGGCAGACAGTGGCGAATGACGGCCTCTGCCACGCCGCCGGCAGTACCGAAGATCTCACCGGCGCCGGAACCCATGCCGAAGGGCAGATCGGGAGATTCCTTCTCGAGCGCCGTGAAGCGGATCCCGGATTCCTTGATCATTTTGATCACTTCCTGCGTGGTCAGGACCAGGTCGACATTAGGCACGCCGAAACGCCTGAATTCCGGCCTTGCGGCTTCCATCTTTTTGGCGGTGCAGGGCATGATCGCGATATGATAGGTCTCCCGTCCGGCCTCTGCGTCCTTTTCGCGGTAGCGGTCCTTCAGGACCGTCGCAAACATCTGCATGGGAGACAGGGCGGAGGAAAGGTTCTTGATAAACTGAGGACGGTCATTTTCCACGTGCTTGACCCAGGCCGGGCAGCAGGAGGTCATGAGCGGCAGGTTCTCGCCGCTTTCCAGACGGCGCATGAATTCCGCCCCTTCTTCTCTGACCGTCAGGTCCGCGCCGAAGATCGTATCATAGACCTCGTCTACGCCCATGATCTTCAGGGCGGAGACCAGCTTATCCAGCACATTCTCCCCGGCAGGGATCTCATAGGCCTCGCCGATGGCCACGCGGACCGCCGGCGCGATCTGCACGACCACGCGCTTTTTCGGGTCATGGATGGCCTTCCAGGCCTCGCCGATCTCATTCTTCACCACGATGGCACCGGTCGGGCACACTGCGGAGCACTGGCCGCAGCTGATGCAGCGCGTGGCACTGATCGGCTGATCGCCGGTCGTGATGATGCGCAGATCCGGACCGTGACCGGCAAAATGCAGGTTGCCGATCCCTTCGATCTCCTGGCAGACACGCACGCAGTCGCCGCAGAGAATGCATTTATTATAATCAATGCTGATCGCGGGGCTGGACTCATCGTTTTCGATAGGCTTGCGGGTATCCTGGAAACGCATGCTGTGGATACCGAAGCGCATGGCCATATCCTGCAGGCGGCAGTTGCCGCTCTTGTCGCAGAGCGTGCAGTCGCGGCAGTGCGCGGAAAGCAGCAGCTCCAGGATCATGCGGCGGTAATGCAGAAGCTTCGCGGTATTGGTGCGGATGTGCATCCCGTCCTTCGGAACCATGGTGCAGGCGGCATCGATCTTGCCGTTTTCATCCTCCACCATGCACATGCGGCAGGCGCCGTAGACCGAAAGATCGGAGTGGAAGCAGAAGTTGGGGACCTCCACACCGGCTTTCCGGCAGACCGCCATCACGGTAGGCTCTTCATCAAATTCGACACGGATGTTGTCGATATACATCAGACCCTTAGCCATCGATCTCCTCCTCTCTGATCGCGCCGAACGCGCAAAGATCCATGCAGGTAAAGCATTTGACACACTTCTTCTGATCGATCGTGAAGGGGGACTTGATGACGCCAAAGATCGCTTCCGCATGGCAGGAACGCGCACAGCGGCTGCAGCCGCGGCAAAGCGAGGGATCGATCACGATCCGGCGGCGGTCATAGGGGATGTTTCCCGGCTCTACCGGAGGGCGGGTGTCAGCGGCGCAGAGCGCGCAGCTTCCACCCATATGTGCATGGAATTCTTCCGGGAAAAACTGATAAGCGTTCTTCAGCGTGTCATATACGCCTTTTCCCAATGCGCAGAAACCGGTCACACTGACCATCTCCGCGATGTCAAGCAGAAGCTGAAAACCGTCCTCATTTAAGGAACCGTTCATCAGCGCATCGAAAAGCTCCGTGATCCGGCGCGTGCCTTCCCGGCAGGAAACACATTTCCCGCAGAAATCCGTCTGGGTCTGCTTCATGAAGCGGTCCACGGCGTCCACGATGCAGCGGCCTTCATCCAGGACCGTGATCACGCTGTCCCCGCGGCGAAAGCCAAACGGAGCAAGCGTTTTCGCATCCAGAGAAAGATCCAGCTGATCCGCGCACAGCAGCGTGCCCGAAGGGCCGCCGATCTGCACGGCTTTAAAATTCTTGCCGTCTGCCATGCCGCCGGCGGCTTCGATCACCTGACGGATCGTCATTCCGTCAGCGACCATGACTTTCCCGGGGACGCAGACATCACCTTTGACCAGGTATTCCTTGACCATGATACACTCTCATTCTTTATGTTTTTGCGGGAGAACTGATACTGCCGCAGCGCCGCTTTATCATAGCACGGCGCGGGGGCAAAGTAAAGCGAAAGAAGCCATCTTTGTGACAGCCTATTTTGTCAGATCGAGTGAGGCAGGCGGAACTGTCAAGGTGATTTCAGGACCATGCAGCTTGTTTTTTCAGGCGGAACGTGTTACAGTGAACCGGTAAAGGAGGCGCACATGAAAGAAAAGTCATCCTTTGAAGCCGCCGCGACACGGGTCTCAGCCGTCAGTATCGTGGTCAATTTTCTTTTGGCAGCTTTTAAATTTGCAGCGGGTCTGATCGGGCATTCCGGCGCCATGATCAGTGACGCCGTGCATTCGTCATCGGATGTTTTCGGCAGTCTGATCGTGATCGCAGGGGTGAAGATGTCGGAGAAGGCCTCGGATAAAGACCATCCATACGGTCATGAGCGGATGGAATGCGTGGCATCTCTGCTCCTCTCCTTCATCCTGGCGGCAGCCGCTTTTTCGATCGGTAAGAACGCCGTGACAGGCATCATTACGCGCTCTTACCTGACCGCGGAAGCGCCCGGGATGCTCGCACTTCTGGCGGCGATCGTTTCGATCTGCGTGAAGGAGATCCTGTTCCACTATACCATGAGCACCGCGCGCAGGATCCGCTCCGGCGCGCTGAAGGCGGAGGCCTGGCATCACCGCTCTGACGCCCTCTCCTCCGTGGGCGCCCTCATCGGCATTGCCGGGGCAAGATTCGGGAGCCTGATCCTGGAGCCTGTGGCAAGCCTTGTGATCAGCGTGTTTATTCTGAAGGCGGCCGTGGATATCTTCCGCGAAGCCGTCGACAATATGGTCGATCACGCGGCCGACACGGAGACCGAAGAAGCGATCAGGCGCTGTGTTTCTGCCCGGCAGGGCGTGATGCGGATCGACAGCCTGCGGACACGGCAGTTCGGCCGCAGGATCTATGTGGATCTGGAGATCGCCGCGGACGGAAAGCAGTCGCTCCAGGAGGCGCACGGCATCGCGCAGCAGGTCCATGATGAGATCGAAAAGTCCTTCCCCGAGGTCAAACATATCATGGTGCACGTGAACCCGTTTACAGACTCCCGTTTTCCCGATATAATGCAGGAAGAGCTTAAGGCAGGCGGCGGATCACGCTGAAAGCCGGAGAGAGGCAGGGGGAAGCGCATGACGAGAGAATATCTTGATCATATTATTGAAGAGACCAACCATAATGATCCCTATAATGAGACCAACGGACTGAAGGCCGTGAGGCTGGAGGAAGGCTTTTCCGTGGTGGAAATGACCCTTCTGCCGGAGCATAAAAATATCTGGGGCACGCCGCACGGCGGGATCCTCTTCGGCATCGCGGATCTTGCCGCGGGGATCGCTGCGGATTCCGTCCGGGAGGGCATGCATATCGTTACCGCAGGCAGCAGCATCAATTTCCTGGCTGCCCCTGACCCGCAGGCAGTGAAGCTGCGCGCAGAGGGCAGAGTGATCAAAGCCGGACGGCACATCAATGTGGTGCAGGCGGATGTCTATGATGACCGGGAAAATCATCTGGTGACCGGGCAGTTCAACATGTTCAATACAAAGTAAGGGAAAGCGGATGAAAGATTTTGACGCGGTCGTATTTGACATGGACGGGCTGATCTTTGACTCCGAACGGGCCGGCTATGAATGCTGGAGCGAGGTGATGAAGCCCTTTGGCTTTGCGGACATCCTGCCGCTTTACCGCGAGGTGATCGGCTGCAGCCGCGTGCGGGTAGAGAAGGTGGTCGGGGAATACTGCGGACAGGATTTTCCCTTTGATACCTTCGCGGAAAAGGTCCATGAGATCTATACCGCCCGCTACGGCGGCGGAAAGATGCCTATAAAACCCGGCGCGCGGGAGATCTTGACGTTTCTGAAAGAGCAGAACAGGAAGACCGCGATCGCCTCCTCTTCAGAGAAACGTGTGGTCGCAGACCTTCTTTCCGCCGCAGATCTTCTTCAGTTTTTTGATGAGATCATCAGCGGCGATATGGTGGAAAGGAGCAAGCCGGAGCCGGATATCTTCCTGAAAGCCTGCAGGGTGCTCGGCACGGCGCCGGAGCGGACCTATGCCGTGGAGGATTCCTACAACGGGATCCGGGCTGCTCACCGGGCTGGCCTAAGGCCCATCATGGTTCCGGATATGCTGCCGGCAACGGACGAGATGAGGAGCCTTGCCGAGGACATTGAGACTGATCTTTACGGCGTGATCGCGTATATATCAGGAAAAGAGAATAAGTAACAGAAAGCCCCTGCTGCGGCCTTACGGCCGGGCAAGGGCTTTTTCGCGGCATCCGCGCCGCATCGGACACAGAATGGCCCGGACTTACTTGCTCAGCGCCTTCGTGATGCGGGCAAGGGCATCATCCATTTCCTCGTAGCTCACGATGATGGGCGGAGCGAAGCGGATGGTGTGGTCGTGGGTCTCCTTGCAGAGCACGCCCTCGTGGATGCAGGCCTTCACGTAGCCAGCGGCATTGCCGTAGAATTCCACGCCGATCAGCAGCCCGCGGCCGCGGACCTCCTTGATCTCCGGGTTGTGGATCTTCTTCAGGCCGTTCATGAAGTATTCGCCTTTTTCACGGGCCATCTTCGGATAATCGTCGCGCTGCAGGATCTCGATGGCCTTCACGCCGCAGGCACAGGCGAGCGGGTTGCCGCCGAAGGTGGAACCGTGGGAGCCGGGGGTGTACAGCCCGAGGATATCCTTGTTTGCGGCGATCGCGGACAGCGGCATCACGCCGCCGCCGAGGGCCTTGCCCATGATATAGATATCCGGGATCACGTTTACATGCCAGCAGGCGAACATGTCGCCGGTGCGGGCAAAGCCGGTCTGGACTTCATCGGCCAGGAAAAGGATATTGTTTTCGGTGCAGATCTGACGGACCTCGGTGAGCCAGCCTTCGGGCGGCATGATGATGCCCGCCTCGCCCTGAATGGGTTCGGCAAGGAAGGCGACCGTGTTCGGGGTGATGGCCTCGCGCAGCGCCTGTGCGTCACCGAAAGGGATGGTCTTGAAGCCCGGACAGTAGGGACCGTAGCCGTCCTTTGCGAGAGGATCGGTCGAGAAGCTGATGATGGCGATGGTGCGGCCGTGGAAGTTGTTTGCGCAGGTGATGATCTCCTGCTTGCCGTTCTCCACGCCCTTGACCTTCGCGCCCCAGAGGCGGGCGGTCTTCAGGGCGGTCTCGACGGCTTCCGCACCGGTATTCATCGGAAGAACCATATCCTTGCCCGTGAGCTTTGCCAGCGCCTCGTAGAACTCGCCGAGGTTCTCACAGTGGAAAGCGCGGCTCGTCAGCGTGCATTTGTCCAGCTGCTCCTTGGCCGCGGCCACGATCTCGGGATGACGGTGGCCGAAGTTGTGCGCCGAATAGGCGGACAGCATGTCGTAATATTTCCGGCCTTCCGGATCCGTGACGACGGCGCCCTCGGCCTTCACGATGACGACGGGCTTCGGCGCATAGTTGTGGGCGCCGTAGTGATTGGTCTTCTCAATGATCTGTTCTGAAGAGTACATATCTTCCTCCTGGAATAATTGATGAGCTGCTGCAGTTGCTCACAGCCGCTTGGCTGCGGTAAGGGATCGATCACTTGTTTTCAATGACTGTGCCGGTCCGTCCGGCAAGGGCATCCGCGGCCTTGTAGAGTGAGGTGATGATGGCGCGCCTTCCGGGGGCGGAGATGGCAAAGTCAACGGCGGCCTTCACCTTCGGCAGCATGGAGCCGGGCGCAAAATGCCCTTCTTCGATATAGCGGAGGGCTTCCTCCGCCGTCATATGGTCCAGATCCTTCTGATCGGGCTTGCGGAAGTTCAGGGAGACCTTTTCGACCTCGGTCAGGATCAGCAGGATGTCCGCATCCACCGAGCGGGCAAGGAGCGAGGCGGCAAAGTCCTTGTCGATCACGGCGGCCGTGCCTTCCAAGGCACCGTCCGCATTCTTTATGACAGGAATGCCGCCGCCTCCGCAGGTGATCACGATGGAGGAATCCCAGAGACGCTTTACGGTGTCAAGCTCCACGATCTCCTTCGGGATGGGCGAGGCAACGACTCTGCGCCAGCCGCGGCCGGCGTCCTCCTTCACGGTATAGCCCTTGGTTTCGGCGAGCTGCTTCGCTTCTTCTTCGGTATAGAAGGGCCCGATCGGCTTGGTCGGATTCCGGAAGGCGGGATCATCCGCGTCCACGGCGACCTGGGTGACCAGCGTCACCACGGGCAGATCCGCGCGTCCGCGCCGTCTCAGCGCTTCCTGAAGCCCCTGCTGGATGTGGTAGCCGATATAGCCCTGGCTCATGGCCGAGCAGACGTCGAAGGGCATGGCAGGCGTCACGTTCTTCGCGGTCTCGCTTGCCAGGATGATGCGGCCGACCTGCGGTCCGTTCCCGTGCACGATGGCGATCTCGTAGCCGGCAGCGTTGATGTCGGCAAGATATTCGCAGGTGCGCCTGACAACGTCAAGCTGGGCTTCGGCAGTCGCCGGGCCCTTCGCGTCCTGCAAGGCGTTGCCGCCCAGGGCAACGATAACTTTTACGGCATCTGACATCATGCGCCTCCGTCAGGCGATCGTTGCCACGATAACGGCCTTGATCGTATGCAGGCGGTTCTCTGCCTCATCGAAGCAGTGGCTGTGGGTGCTCAGGAAGACGTCATCGGTCACTTCGCGGATATCATAGCCCTTCTCACGGCAATCCTTGGCCATGGTGGTATTAAAATCGTGGAAGGAGGGCAGGCAGTGCAGGAAAATATAGTTCGGGTTGTGGGTCTTTTCGGCAAGAGCGGCGTCAACGCGGAAGGGGGTCAGGAGCCTTACGCGTTCCGGGATCTTGTCTTCTTCACCCATGGAGGCCCAGATATCGGTATACAGCACGTCGGCGCCGTCAAGGCAGGCGGGATCGTCGGAGATGGTGAACTGCGCACCGGTCTCCTTCCCCGCTTCCAGGCAGCGGGCCAGCACGTCATCAGCAGGCGCAAGCTCCTTCGGACCGAAGCCGACGTAGTGGATGCCGAGCTTTGCGCAGATATACATCAGGCAGTAGGCCACGTTGTTGCGGGTATCGCCGCAGAAGGCAAGCTTCACTTCGCTAAGAGGCTTGTGGACGTATTCCTCAACGGTCATGATGTCCGCAAGGGCCTGGGTCGGATGGTCCACGTCGGTCAGGCCGTTCCACACGGGAACGCCGGCGTAGGTGCGGAGATCTTCAACCACCTTCTGGTCGTAGCCGCGGTATTCAATGCCGTCGTAGAAGC
>CADCPP010000087.1 GCA_902803355.1 uncultured Lachnospiraceae bacterium
CTGCTCTTCCAGCGCATCCTGCAGGCGGTGCCAGGGCAGAAGAAGCGACGCCCTGTCGCTGATCTTCAGATTCTCCGGCGTGATCACAATTCCTTTGGCGCGGACCTCTTCGATCTCTTTCCAGAGGTTTTCCGGGTCCAGCGCCACTCCGTTTCCGAGGATATTGACCACACCGTCCCGAAAGATCCCGGAAGGCAGAAGGTGCAGCGCGAATTTCCCCTTTTCATTGATCACGGTATGACCGGCATTGCCGCCGCCCTGATATCGGACCACGATCTCATGGTCCTCCGTCAGCAGATCGACCATCCGGCCCTTTCCTTCATCGCCCCAGTTGACCCCCACGACGACACTGTTTCCCATTTTTTCTCCTTTTCGGCACCGGTTCTGCCGCGTTTTTATGTTTCGTGTATCTTCTGTTCCCATCTGTTTTTTCCTGCCCCATCCGGGATCCTTGTCGGATAACTCCCGCTGAAGCAGGAGCTTCAGAAGCCTGTATCCTTTGCTTCCAGTCGTCCCATAATCTCCTGATAGGCTTCTTCCACGCCGCCCAGATCCTGGCGAAAGCGGTCTTTATCCAGCTTCTTTCCGGTCGCGGCGTCCCACAGACGGCAGGTGTCCGGGCTGATCTCATCTGCCAGGATGATGCTGCCGTCCTCAAGGCGGCCGAACTCCAGCTTAAAGTCCACCAGCGTGACGCCGCAGGACTTCCAGAACGCGCCGAGCACTTCATTGACCTTCATGGCATATGTCCGGATCAGCTCCAGCTCCTCCCGCGTGGCCAGCTTCATGGCCAGGACGTGCGAATCGCAGATGAGCGGGTCGTTCAGGGCGTCGTTCTTATAGGAATATTCCACCGTCGGCTCGTCGAATACGACGCCCTCCGGAAAGCCGTAGCGTTTGCAGAAGGATCCGGTCGAGATATTCCGCACGATCACCTCGAGCGGCACGATCTCCACCTTTTTAACCAGCGTCTCCCGCTCGCTCAGCTCTTCCACAAAATGAGTAGGCACGCCGGCTTTCTCCAGTCTTGCCATCAGGCGGTTGCTCATCTGATTGTTGATCACGCCCTTGCCGGCGATCGTCCCCTTTTTCAGGCCGTTGAACGCAGTCGCGTCATCCTTGTAGGAGACGATGAGCAGCGCCGGATCGTCCGTCGCGAAGACCTTCTTGGCCTTGCCCTCATAAAGCTGTTCTCTTTTTTCCATCAGCTTCTTTCCTTTCCGTTAAATAGAAAAGAGCAGTTCCGTGTAGTCCGGATACGGCCAGAAACGGCTGTCGATGATCTTTTCCAGGCTGTCGATCACACTGCGGCAGGTCCGCATATCCGCGGTCAGCACCTCGCTGCAGAGGGAAAGCTTCTCTCCTTCATCCGCGCAGGCATCCAGCCTTCTGATATCCGCTTCCAGCTGCTGCGTTGCCTCAAGCAGCTTTCCGCCCAGCTCGCCGGCCTCATCGGCCAGCTTCTGCTCGAAGGCATAGCGCAGAGTCAGGGAATTCAGATATGCCTCCACGGCGCCCAGGATGCCCTTCCGGATCATTTCGTCCAGCGTCCTTGCCTCAATGGTGATCACGCTGCAGTATTTTTCTCTGCGGATCTCGTTGCGGGACTCGATCTCCTTGCGGGTGTAGATGCCGTTCTCCGTGAGCAGGCGGATGTTCTTTTCGGAGGCATATTCCGGGATGGTCTCGGCCGTGTTCCGCAGATTCTTCAGCCCGCGGCGCTTTGCCTCTTCGATCCAGGCCTCGTCGTATCCGTTGCCGTTGAAGACGATCCTTCTGTGCTCCTTCAGCATCTTCCGGATCAGTGCCGTCAGAGCTTCCTTTGTGTTTCCGGCAGCCTCCAGCTCATCTGCGGCTTCCTTCAATTCCTGCGCCATGATCGTGTTCAGATAGGCGGCGGGAGAAGCGATGGACTGGCTGGAGCCGATCATCCGGAACTCAAATTTGTTGCCGGTAAAGGCAAGCGGCGAGGTGCGGTTGCGGTCCGTATTGTCCCGGCCGATCTGCAGATGCACATCCTTGCCGACAGCCAGGGCGTCATCATACGCGCCGTCATAGGTCTCCTCGCGGATGATGGCATCCACCACCTTCTCCAGATCGCTGCCGATGAAGACGGAAATGATGGCCGGCGGTGCCTCCTGCCCTCCCAGACGGTTGTCATTGCCGGCATAGGCGGCCGAGCTGCGCAGCAGCTCCGAATATTCGTCCACACCCTTCAGAAATGCCGCAAGGAACAGCAAAAAGCGTGTGTTTTCCGCAGGCGTTTTGCCCGGGGAGAACAGGTTCTCGCCGCCGTCGGTGGAAATGGACCAGTTCACATGCTTGCCGGAGCCGTTGATCCCGGCGAAGGGCTTTTCATTCAGCAGGCAGACCAGATCGTGCCGCTCCGCAACACGCTTCATGATCTCCATGGTCAGCTGGTTCTGGTCGTTGGCCATGTTCGCAGGGCCGAAGAAGGGCGCCATCTCGTACTGCGCCGGAGCCACTTCATTGTGTTCCGTTTTGGCGCAGATGCCGAGCTTCCAGAGCTCATCGTTCAGGTCCTGCATGAAGGCCGTGATCTCCGGCCGGATAGCTCCGTAGTAGTGATCATCCAGCTCCTGCTTTTTCGGCGCGTCCGCGCCGAAGAGGGTGCGGCCGCAGAGCCGGAGGTCTTCGCGCTGCAGGAACAGGTCCTTGCGGATCAGAAAATATTCCTGCTCGGCGCCGATATTCGTGGTCACACGCTTCGTCTCGTTATCGCCCAGAAGACGCAGCACCCGCACGGCTTCGCGGTCCAGCGCCTCGCTGGAGCGCAGCAGCGGGGTCTTCTTATCCAGCACCTCGCCGGCATAGGAGCAGAATATCGTCGGGATGCAGAGCACCTTGTCCTTGATGAATGCATAGGAGGTGGGATCCCAGGCGCTGTAGCCTCGCGCCTCGAAGGTGGAACGCAGCCCGCCGGAGGGGAAGGATGACGCATCCGGCTCGCCCTTGATCAGTTCCTTGCTGGAAAATTCCATCCGGAAGCCGTCCCGGCCATCCGGGATCAGGAAGCCTTCGTGCTTTTCCGCGGTCTCGCCGGTCAGCGGCTGGAACCAGTGCGTATAATGTGTCGCGCCCTGCTCAAGCGCCCACCGTTTCATTCCGTCAGCGATATCCGCCGCGATCTTTTCCGGCAGTACGCTGCGGTTTTTGACGCTTTCCTGCCAGGCCTTCAGCGACGTTTCCGGGATATAATCCCGCATGGTGCCTTCATTGAAGACCAGTGACCCGAAATACTCACCTGCGTTTTTCCTGTTGTTCATGGCATCCTCCTGTTTTTGATGATTATTCTTAACAGCGCATAAGCGTCTGTTAATTTCTTTTTCATAGGCTCCGGATCTGCAGCCGCAGTCCGGACGTTATTTCTCCGAGATCCGGTTCTCAAAGCGTTTCTTCACATTGCCCTCGGGGATCTTCGTAGGATAGTTTCCGTCAAAGCATGCGCTGCAGAATCCCTGCCCCTGTGAAAGCTCACATAAGGACTCTGCCGGCAGATAGCCAAGCGAATCCGCCCCGATCAGCGCCGCGATCTCGGAAATGCTGTGGCGGCAGGCGATCAGATTGTCCTGCGAATCGATATCCGTCCCGTAATAGCAGGGATAGAGAAAGGGCGGCGCAGTGATCCGCATATGGACCTCCTTCGCCCCGGCGTCCCGGATCAGACTGACCAGCCTGCGGCTGGTCGTTCCGCGGACGATGGAATCGTCGATCAAAACGACCCGTTTGTCCCGGATCACATCTTCGATCGCGGCCAGCTTGATCCGGACCTGATCGCCCCGATGATCCGGCGCAATGAAGGTCCGGCCGATGTATTTGTTTTTGATCAGGCCGATCCCGTACGGAATACCGGACGCACTGCTGTAGCCGACGGCGGCATCGAGTCCTGAATCCGGGACGCCGACAACGATATCCGCGTCCACGGGATGGATCTTCGCCAGCGTTTTTCCGGCTCTCTGCCTGGCTTCATGGACCGATACCCCATCGATCACGGAATCCGGCCGCGCAAAATAGATATACTCAAAGATGCAGAATTTTTTCTCCCGCGTGCCGCAGTGTTCTCTGCGCGAGGCCACGCCGTCCTTGCTGAACACAAGGATCTCTCCCGGCTCCACGTCGCGGATGAAGCTGGCCCCCACCGCTTTGACCGCGCAGCTTTCGGAAGCAATGATATAGGTCCCGTCATCGGTCTTTCCGAAGCACAGAGGCCGGAAGCCGAACGGATCCCGCACGCAGATCAGCTTCTGCGGGGACATAAGGACCAGGGAATACGCGCCATCCAGGGTATCCATGGCGCGGCTGACCGCCTCCTCGATCGAGCCTGCGGTGAGCCGCTCCCGGGTGATCATATAGGCGATGATCTCGGTGTCGCTGGAGGTATGGAAGATGGCGCCGGAAAGCTCCAGCTGCGAGCGCAGCGCTGCCGCATTGGCCAGATTGCCGTTGTGCGCGAGCGCCATTCTTCCCTTCTGATGATTGACCACAACCGGCTGGCAGTTGCTGCGATTCGCCGCGCCCGTAGTGCCGTAGCGCGTATGACCCACGGCCATGGTCCCCTTGGGAAAAGAGGCCATCACACTGTCGGTGAAGACCTCGCCGACCAGCCCGATATCCTTATACGAGGTGAAGACCCCGTCATCATTGACGACGATCCCGCAGCTTTCCTGCCCCCTGTGCTGAAGGGAATACAGGCCGTAATACGCGGTGCCGGCAATATCCGCCGGCTGCGGTGACAGGACTCCGAAAACACCGCATTCTTCATGTACGCTCATTCCGATCTCTCCCTTCGTCTGAATATCTTCTGTCTCTGCGCTGCCCTGCTCTCTCTTACTCCATCTCCACCGTAGCGGGCGGCTTGGATGAGATATCGTAGACGACGCGGTTTACGCCGCTTACTTCATTGATGATCCGGCGGGACGCTTCCTCCAGAGCCTCGTAAGGGATCCGCGCAAAATCCGCCGTCATGAAATCATCGGTGCAGACGGCGCGGAGGGCGACCGTTCTGCTGTAGGTGCGGGCATCCCCCATGACGCCGACCGTCCGCATGTCCGTGAGTACGGCAAAGTACTGGTCGATCCTGCCGGCAAGGCCGAACTTCGCGATCACCTCGCGGAAGAGGGCATCGGCTTCCCGCACGGTCTCCAGCTTTTCCTCTGTTACCTCGCCGATCACGCGGATCCCCAGGCCAGGGCCTGGGAAGGGCTGCCGGGACACGATCTCTTCCGGCACGCCGAGCTGCCGCCCGAGCGCGCGCACCTCGTCCTTGAACAGCATGCGCAGCGGCTCGATGATCTCCGTAAAGCCGATCTCCTCCGGCAGGCCGCCCACATTGTGGTGGCTTTTGATGACCTGTCCGCCGGTCTGCCCGGATTCGATGATATCCGGGTAGATGGTCCCCTGTGCCAGAAAGTCCGCACCACCGATCGCGGCTGCTTCTTCCTTAAACACGTTGATGAATTCGCGTCCGATGATATGCCGCTTTTCCTCCGGCTCGCTTACGCCGGAAAGCGCTCGCAGGAAGCGGTCTTTCGCGTCCGCCATGTGAAAATCCATGTCCAGCGAACCGAAATAGCGGCAGATAGTCTCGCTTTCATTTTTCCGCATGAGGCCGTGGTCCACATAGACACAGGAGAGCTGTCTGCCGATCGCCCGGGAAAGCAGCACTGAAGCCACGCTGGAATCCACACCTCCCGAGAGCGCGAGGAGCACACGCTTATCGCCCACCTTCTCCCGGATCTGCCGGATCGTCCTTTCGGAGAAGTCCGAAAGATCCCAGTCTCCGGCGGCGCCGCAGATCTCCATAAGGAAATTCCGCAGGATCTGCGCGCCGTATTCGGTATGCCGCACCTCCGGATGAAACTGCAGGCCGTACAGGCGGCGCGAAGGCGCCTGAAAGCCTGCCGCGGGGCAGTGCTCCGTTTGCGCGCAGACGGAAAAGCCCTTCGGAAGAGCGCTCACATAATCGCCGTGGCTCATCCAGGTGACCGATCTTCCGGGCACGCCTGAAAAGAGCGGGCAGCCCTCTGAAAATATGGTCTCCGTGCGGCCGTATTCCCGCGCGCCTTCACTCTCCGCCGCTTCTACTTTGCCGCCCAGCTCCTTCACCATCAGCTGCGCACCGTAGCAGATGCCGAGCACGGGAACGCCCAGCGAAAAGATCCTCTCGTCCGTATACGGCGCTCCGACGGCGTAAACGCTGTCCGGTCCTCCGGAAAGTACGATCCCCAGCGGGTTCTTCGCCGCGATCTCCGAAAGCGGCGTTTTCCAGGGCAGCACTTCGCAGTACACATGATTCTCCCTGATCCTGCGGGCGATCAGCTGGCTGTACTGCCCGCCGAAATCGATCACGATCACCGTCTGGTACATGCCTCATGTCTCCTTTTCATTTCCCTGCAGAAGTCTGTAAACAGCGGATGCGGGCGGTTCGGACGGCTCTTGAATTCCGGATGGAACTGCACGCCCAAAAACCAGCTGCCGCCTGTGATCTCGATGATCTCCACCAGCTTATCGTCCGGAGAAAGGCCGGCAAGCCGCATCCCGTTTGCCTCGCAGATACTGCGGTAGTCATTGTTGAATTCATAGCGGTGGCGGTGCCGCTCATTGATGGATAATTCCCCATACGCGGCGGCCGCAAGGCTGTTCTCCTTCAGGCGGCAGGGCCAGCTGCCAAGCCGCATTGTGCCGCCTTTATCCGTGATCGTTTTCTGCTCCGGCATGAGATCGATGACCGGATGTGTGGTGAATTCGTCAAATTCCGTGGAGTTTGCGTCAGAAAAGCCCAGCACGTCCCGGGCAAATTCGATCACCGCGATCTGCATGCCGAGGCAGATGCCAAAATACGGCAGCCTCCTCTCCCTTGCGTATTTTGCCGCAAGGATCATGCCCTCGATGCCCCGGCTTCCGAAGCCGCCCGGCACCAGGATGCCGTCGCAGGGCGAAAGGATCTCTTCTATATTGTTTTCCGTCAGTTCCTCTGAGTCGATCCAGTCGATCTCAGCTTTTATGCTGCAGGCGGCCGCCGCATGGTGCAGCGCCTCTTCGATGCTGAGATAGGCGTCATGCAGCTGCACATATTTTCCCACAAGGGCGACCCGGACGGTGTCTCCTGCCGTCCTGACCCGTTCCACCATGGCCGTCCATTCGGCAAGGTCCGGCGTCCTTTCCGGAAGGCTCAGCTTCCGGCAGACGATATCCGCAAGGCCTTCTTCCTCAAACATCAGCGGGACCGCGTAGATGCTGTCCGCTGTCAGGCTCTGAATAACGGAGGTCTTGTCCAGGCTGCAGAACAGCCCGATCTTTTCCCGGATGTCCTCTGTCAGCGGCTGATCGGTTCGGCAGACCAGAATATCCGGCCGGATGCCTGCCGCCTGCAGCTCCCGCACGGAATGCTGCACCGGCTTGCTTTTCAGCTCCCGGCTGCCCGGGATCTCCGTCACGAGCGGCACATGGATGGACAAAACCTCTCCTCTTTCCCTTTCCAGGAAGATCTGCCGGGCCGCCTCCAGATAAGGCTGGCTCTCGATATCGCCCACGGTGCCGCCGATCTCGCAGATCAGCACGTCCGCGCCTTTATCTTCCATCGCGTAGATGCAGTGCCTGATCTCATCGGTGATATGCGGGATGATCTGTACGGTCCGGCCAAGATATTCGCCGCGGCGCTCCCGGTTCAGCACGTTCCAGTAGATCTTCCCGGAAGAAATGGAGGACTCCTCGCTTAAGGGCTCGTCCGCAAAGCGTTCGTAATGGCCAAGGTCCAGATCCGTTTCCGCGCCGTCGTCCGTCACGAAGACCTCGCCGTGCTGATACGGGCTCATGGTCCCCGGGTCCACATTCAGGTAGGGATCCAGCTTCTGATTCAGCACTTTAAAGCCCCTCGCCTTCAGCAGACGGGCGAGTGAAGCGGCGCAGATCCCTTTCCCCAGGCCTGACACGACACCGCCGGTGATAAAAATGATTTTCATGGGATTTTCTCCTTCATCGGATCTGCCGGAGCAGGAAAGCCGGCAGGAGTCAGAGATGAAAAAATACTCTCCCAATGTATCACATTGACAGATCAAAACAAAATACATATAATATTGCTTAATTCATATGAAATACATATGGATTATCCGCTTCCGGAGCCTTGCCTGATTCCCGGAGCAGAAAGACGGAGAAAGGAAAGAGATCAGATATGGAACTGCGGACACTGCGCTATTTCGTTACGGTCGCCGAGGAACTCAACATCACCCGCGCAGCAAAGATCCTGCGCATCAGCCAGCCGCCCTTAAGCAGCCAGCTCAAAAATCTGGAGGAGGAGCTGGACACGGTCCTCTTTATCCGCGGGAAGCGGCAGCTCACCCTCACCGAATCGGGAAAGCTCCTCTACCAGCGGGCCAAGGATATCCTTGCCCTTGCGGAAAAGACGCAGGCGGAGATCCGCTCCCTGAAGGCCGGGATGACCGGCACCGTTGCCATCGGCCTTGTGGAAGGCATGGCGCCGGATATTGCCGCGGAGTGGTTCGAAGGCTTTCTGGAGATCCATCCCAGCGTCCACTTCCGCATTCTGGACGGCAACAGCGAGGACCTGATCGAAAAGATGCGCGGCGGCCTCATCGATCTGGCCGTGATCACGGCGCCCTACGATCAGCAACTGCTGAACAGCTTCCTTGTGGGACAGGAAAAAATGGTCGCGCTCATGAACCGTGACCATCCTCTGGCCGGGACGGATCAGGAGCCGCTGACAGCGGAGGACCTGCTGGGCCAGCCGCTCATCGTCCCCAGCGTCAAAGCGCACATCGACACCATCACGCGCTGGTTCCGGGGGACCTCCGGCAGTCCGCGCATCATCTGTGAGATGGATAACTACCTGGATGCGGCTGCGCTTGCCGGGCGGGGCGTGGGGATCAGCATCTTCCCGCAGACGGCATACGTGATGAACGATAAGCTGGTCTCCCGCGAGATCAAGGCCCCGAATACGGATGTCGACCACCTTTTCGTCTGGCGCAAGGGGCACCAGCTCCCGCTCCTTGAGGAGACCTTCATCGACTATGTCAAGAGCCGCTACACCGGCAGCGCGCAAAGTCAGCACAGGTAAAATGACCGCCTGCGCCGCACTTTTTCGGCAAAGAGGCGGTTTGACAAGGAGGCGCCGCTGCGCCTATAATAGATCTGATTTCCGATATTCGGTACCCGGAGGACGTCTGATGAGAGCTTTGATCCATATCTACTGCGGAGACGGCAAGGGGAAGACCAGCGCCGCCGTCGGCCTCGCGCTGCGTGCCGCCGGCGCCGGA
>CADCPP010000088.1 GCA_902803355.1 uncultured Lachnospiraceae bacterium
CCAGAACAAAGCGGAACAGCTTCTCCTGAGGCGTATCCAGAACATAGCGCCAGGCTTTCAGCGCAGGCTCCGGGACTTCCGTGCGCGGCCCTTCAAAGTACTCTCCTTCCAGCTGCATTGCCTTCAGTTCGAACACACGGCGGATGAGCGGCCGTGATAATTTGTCGTTATGCAGGGCGCGAAGGGCAAAAAACAGCAGCTTTATGGCTTCACTGCCGTCGATATTCTCTTTCCCGTAATAATCCGTGATCTCCGCGAAATAAGAGCCGTAGCACATCGCTTCGATATCCTGCGTGATCCAGTCAAAATGTTCCGTGACCCGCGCAGAGCGCAGTGTATAGGCGCTCCTGCCCTCCGCAAGCTCGAATTCCCCAAAGGCAAAGAGAACGGCTGCCCCCATCAGCGGGCTGTTCGGACGCCGCGCGCCGCGCGCAAAGACGCTGATCTTCCCGCACTCACGTGTTTCGATCAGCAGTCTCTTGTCGTATTCTCCTATCGGCATCGTACTCAGGACGATGCCCGTTGCCGTGATCGTATCCTTCATCTGCCCGTCCCGTACAGTAAGCCGGCACTGCGTTTATTTCTTGACCGTGTAGCCGAAGCCCCTCAGCTGATTCATATCATTGCGCCAGTCCTTGCGGACCTTGACCCAGAGCTTCAGATTGATCCGGGCATCCATCAGCGCTTCGATTTCATGTCGCGCCTGCGAACCGATCTTTTTCAGCATCGCACCCTGTTTTCCGATCACGATCCCTTTATGAGATTCTTTTTCGCAGATAATGGCCGCATCGACATCGAAGAGGCCATCCGGCCGCTCCTTCATGCTGTCTACTTCCACCGCGATCCCGTGAGGCACCTCATCGGACAGATTCCGCAGCGCTTTTTCCCGGATGATCTCGGCGGCGATCTGCCGCATGGGCTGGTCCGTCAGCGTATCTTCATCGAAATACTGCGGGCCTTCGGGCAGGGCATCGAAGATCGCCTGCATGAGGCTGTCAAGATTCTCTTCTTTCAAAGCGGAGACCCGGATCACTTTCCGGAAGGGATATTCGCGGCAGAACGTCTCTTCACAGGCTTTGATCTTCTCCTCCTCCGCGGTGTCGATCTTGTTGATGACCAGAAACACGGGCGTTTTCACGCCGGAAAGCTTTTCGCGCACAAAGGCTTCGCCCTCCCCGAAAAACGCGGAAGGTTCGGCCAGCCAGAGGATCAGATCGACCTCCTTCAGAGTAGTCTCCGCCACGGAGATCATATAGCTGCCCAGCTTGTTTTTCGCATGCGTGATCCCGGGCGTGTCCAGAAAAATGATCTGCCCACGTTCATCCGTATAGACTGTTTCGATACGGTTCCTCGTGGTCTGCGGCTTTTCTGAAGTGATGGCGATCTTTTGGCCGATCAGATGGTTCATCAGGGTTGATTTTCCCACATTTGGCCTTCCGATCAGGGTCACAAAGCCGGAATGAAATCCTTTCATCACATCTTCCTTAGAGCGTTTCGATATTCAGGAACAGATCGCTGTCTGCGTCGATGGCGGAAACGGAGCCAAATACACAGAAATTGTTCTGGTCCAGTACCGCCTTGACATAAGGCGCAAGAGCACGCAGCGTTTCGGGCGTGCAGGCAAGCGCTTCTTCTCTCTCCTTCTGCAGATCATCCTGCGTGATCCCGGAGAGCCACATACGGAAATCACCGCTTCCTTTCATGGATGGAGTGAGCGGCGCATCCATCATCCCGCCGACGGTGGAAATGATAAAGCCGTCAACGACATCCTGCGGTACGTTAAGGCTTTCCAGCCATTCCGGGATCGCCTCATAGACCTCTTTGGTCTTCCGCACGTTGGGATCACGGTACGAGACCAGATACGCATCCCCGCTCATCGGGAAACGGCACCCGCAGCCGTAGGCGCCGCCGAGCACGCGGATATTCTGCCACAGATAGCCGGCAGAAAGCGCGGAGCGCAGGATCTGCAGGGCGCCGGTATACGGACCGGCAGCACGGAAATTACCGCCCATTGCAACATAGCCGACTCCTCCGCTGGTCTTGATGCCTTCGTTTTTCCGCTCAGGGGCCGGCATGCGGAAGCAGCGGTCCGTATCTTCCGGGAAGGCAGCCGCAAATGCGCCAAGCTTCTCCTTCAGCTCGGGATACACTTCTTCCTCGGCCGTCACGTTAAGGATCATGCCGTTCTTTTTGTAGATCCTCTTTGCGGTATCCCGGAGCGAACGCGCGATCTTATCCTTTTCAGTCTCATAACTGCGCTCAAGATCCGAGATGAAGCGGAAGAAATCCAGTCCTCCGGTCAGTTCGGCAAACAGTGATTTTTCATCACAGTAGGACAGCGCGCGCCGCATCGCCGCCTGATGTCCGGCATCCATCAGCATCTGCCTGAGACCGATCACGGTCTCCGAAATGATCTCACGGATCCGCTGCGCATCATCAAAGCGCGTCGCAAGCAGGATCTCTTTCAAAAGGTCAAGGGCAGGTGCCAGTTTTTCGTGAAGAACTTTCATGCTGACCGCGGCCATCGGCTTCCAGCTTTTGCTGGGCTGGTCAAAGACAGCCTCCAGTGAAAAGGCCATCCCGCCGGTCAGTTCCATGCCTAGATCATATAATTCACGGTAATCGTGATCTGCCGTGGATACCTGATTAAAGCAGGCCTTATACAGTCCGAGCCAGGGGATCATCTCCTGCGGAATATTCTCCAGCGGGAAAAACAGCTGCAGATAATCGATCCCTGAAGTTTTTTCTGCGCGGTGGATCAGCGAAACACCTGCAGTCTCATCTTCTTCGTTTTCGATCGTCCGTGCCATACGGGAAAGGTCGGAAACACCGATCTTCGGTACTTTTGCCAGATCCTCTTCGCTATCCGGCGTTTCCTGCCAGGCTTTCAGCGCGGCATTTTTGCCGCATAATGCCTTCAGCTCATCCGCGGAAAGAGAAGCTTTGAGGGCAGCCATCTTCTGCTTCATTGCGGCGTCATCCCGCTCTGTTTTTCCGGGATCGGGGATCATCTCCACCAACGAGCAGTGCGGATTCTCCAGGAAGACCTTCCGGATCAGCGATTCAAAATAGCCGGTATCGAGATTTTCTTTAAAGAAAGCGTAGTCGTCATCATAGCGCACCGGACGGAAAGGATCCTCCAGATCATAGAGCCAGTTGCGCAGGATCTCGAGGCCGAAGATCAGCCCCTTCGAGAGTCCGCCGAAGTCCGCTTCGCGGGTCTGGAATTCACTGTTGCTGATCGCTGCGCGCAGAGCATCCCGGTTCAGCCCGTTTTCAGCAAGCTTTTCCAGTGTTCCGCGTACCGTCTGCTCAAATTCTTCTTTTTTACCGAGAGGAGCATCTTTCGCCGCGATCACAAAAAACGGCTGAAGCATCTCCGCGGTATTGCTCCCGGAAACATCTTTTCCGAGGCCGGCATCGGTCAGTGCTTTTTTAAGAGGCGCGCCCGGTGCGTTCAGAAGGACCTGCTCCAAAATAGAGAGCGCAGATGCCGTTCTCA
This sequence comes from uncultured Lachnospiraceae bacterium, assembly GCA_902803355.1. Classification (GTDB taxonomy): domain Bacteria; phylum Bacillota; class Clostridia; order Lachnospirales; family Lachnospiraceae; genus UBA6987. The sequence continues at coordinate 3,503 of CADCPP010000088.1, forward strand.
CATCATCCGCTGTCCCTGTTACCCACTGAATCGAATAGCAGGCGCGGCCTTCCGCGCTTTCCTCCGCCCCGACCGGGTACGTGATCGATTCCGTACGTTCCTCCGTGAAAGCAGGCTGAAGAGAGAGCGAGGAGTCGATCTCTTCATGATCATAGGCGGACAGATACGCTTCATCAATAAAGCGCAGCCGCTCCTCCATATCACAATTGCCATAGAGATAGATCCAGGAATTGGACGGATGATACAGCTTTTTATGAAAACCACAGAAGGATTCGTAGCTCAGCGTAGGGATCGATTCCGGCGCTCCGCCTGATTCGAAGCCATAGGCGGTATCCGGGAACAGGCTTTGCTTCGCATAACGTTCCAGGACTTCGTCGGAGGAGGAAAAGGCCCCTTTCATCTCGCTGTAAACGACGCCGTTGATGCTGAGTTCCCCGTCTTCATTTTCCAGCTCATAGCGCCACCCTTCCTGACGGAAGATCCGTTCATCGTGATGCAGCAGCGGATGAAACACCGCGTCCAGATAAACATCCATCAGATTGGCAAAGTCCTTGTCATTGCAGCTTGACACGGGATAGATCGTCTTATCCGGGTAAGTCATGGCATTAAGGAAGGTATTCGGCGATGTTTTCATGAGCTCGACAAAGGGGTCTTTGACCGGAAATTTGTCGCTCCCGCAAAGGACCGAATGTTCCAGAATATGCGTCAGTCCGCTGTTGTCGATCGGCGGCGTACGGAACGCGATGGCGAAGGTCTTGTTCGGATCATCGGCCGGCATGCAGATCAGGCGGGCTCCCGTCTTTTTATGGCGCAGAACATAGCCGCTAAGTCCCAGCTCCTTCAGATCGGATCGTTTCTGCAGTTCATAAGTTTCCGGATAAGTAAACATGGTTCTGTTCTCCTGTAAAAATATAAACAACTTCTATTTTTTTTCTGACATCACACGCAGCATTTCATAGATCGTCTGCGATGTATTCAGGGTATAGGTACCGGGCAGGATCGTATAGCCGTAGATCTTTGCCTGAACGACGAAGATGCTGCTGCCCGCGACCAGTCCGTTTTCCGCAAGTTCCTCCCCCACGGAACGCACCGACTGTCCTTCCAGGATCGTGATGCTGACGTCCTTTCCGGGTGCTTCTTCCATGGTAGGCGTCGTAAAAACGGAATAGCCGAAGCTGTACGCATAACGCATGCCGTAAAAGATGAGCAGCGCGAAGGCGGCCACCACCGCCAGCTTGAACACGAGATTGAACCCGTGTGTCAGGATGGCGTTTGCAGCCTCTCGCTCTTTCCTATCTTCCTGCTCTTCCAGCCTCTGCCTGATGCGGTCAGCCTGGCTGTCCTGTGAAGACGGCACGATCTTACACCTCCATGATGATCGGAATGATCATGGGACTTCTGCGCATGCGCTTCCAGAGGAAATCGCCCAGATCATCCTTCATTTCCTGCTTGATCTTCGTCCAGTCGCCGATGCCGCGCCCACGGCAGCTGACGATGGTCCCGTAAGCCACTTCCTGTGCTTCTTCCATCAGTTCTTCCGATTCGCGCACATAGACGAAGCCGCGGGTGATAATGTCCGGACCGGCCAACAGCTCGCCTGTCCCGTGCTGGAACACCGAGACCAGGATGATGATCCCGTGCTGCGCGAGCAGCTGACGGTCACGGAGCACGATATTGCCGACATCGCCTACGCCAAGTCCGTCTACCAGGATGCGGCCGTTCGCCACCTTGTCCACGACTGAAGCGGATTCTTCGCTGATCTCCAGCACATCGCCCGCCTCCAGAAGGAAGATATTTTCCCGCGGGATCCCCAGATCCGCCACGATGGACGCCTGGGCCTGACGATGACGATATTCCCCGTGCACCGGGATCGCGTATTTCGGCTTGCAGAGCGAATACAGCAGCTTGATCTCCTCCTGACAGGCGTGGCCGGATACATGGACATCCTGGAAGATCACTTTTGCCCCCTGGGCGGTCAGTTCATTGATGACTTTGGAGACCGCCTTTTCATTGCCCGGGATCGGCGTGGAGCTTAAGATGATCACGTCAGTCGGATCGATCGTCACTTTCCGGTGGATGCTTGCCGCCATCCGGGACAATGAAGCCATGCTTTCGCCCTGGCTGCCGGTCGTGATCAGCACGGTCTTTTCCTTCGGATAATTCTGGATATCCTCCAGGGAAACCAGTGTTTCTTCCGGAATGTCGATATAGCCGACGCCGGTGGCTGTGCTCAGGATCCTGACCATGCTGCG
>CADCPP010000089.1 GCA_902803355.1 uncultured Lachnospiraceae bacterium
CCCGCCACTACGATGGCCGGCCCTTCCCCGTGCAGGATCGCCTCCTGCTGTTTTGGATCTATTTGCATTTATTGCTGTGTTAACTTTTCGATTCCCTTACGGATGCGGGCAAGCGATTCGTCCTTGCCGAGGATCTCCATGATCTCATAGGCGCCGCCCGGCGTCATGGCCAGTCCCGATACCGCGATACGCAGCGGCCAGAGGATCTTCCCGGCCTTTTCTCCTGACTTTTCGATCTCGCCGCTGATCATTGCCTTCAGGCCCTCTAACGACCAGTCCTCCTGCGCCTCCAGAAGCGGCAGGTACTTCTCCAGCACCGCCAGTGAAATGGCGCTGTCGGTCTTCATCTTCTTATGCGTATAAATGGCGGGATCATAGTCCGGCAGTTCTTCGAAGAAGCGGATCGGCTCCGGAATATCCGGGAAGACTTCGATACGGCTCTTCATCAGGTCAGCGATCTTCTTCAGGTCCAGCGGCTTGCTGATCGCCTTTTTGACTTCGGGGATGGCCCGTTCATAGTATTTCTCCGGATCCATCGCCTTAATATATTCGCTGTTCATCCAGCGGAGCTTGGCCATGTCAAAGACCGCCGGGGATTTGTTGATCTTGTGGTAATCGAACTTTTTCACGAGCTCTTCCAGGGTGAAGATCTCCTGGTTATCCTCGGGGCTCCAGCCAAGCAGCGCGACGTAATTGACCACAGCTTCATCGACAAAGCCCTGTTCGATCAGGTCTTCGTAGGACGAATGGCCGCTGCGCTTGGACAACTTATGATGTTCCTCATCCGTGATCAGGGGGCAGTGGACATACTCCGGTTCCTCCCAGCCAAAGGCCTGGTACAGACGCGTGTACTTCGGAGCCGAAGAAAGATATTCGTTGCCGCGCACCACATGGGTGATGCCCATCAGATGGTCATCCACCACATTGGCGAAATTGTAAGTCGGGAACCCGTCGGATTTGATAAGGATCATATCGTCCAGCTCCGCGTTGTTGACCGTAATATCGCCGTAGAGCGCGTCGGTAAAGGTGGTCGTGCCTTCATTGGGGGTATTCTGACGGATCACGAAGGGCTTTCCTGCCGCGAGGTTCTCTTCGATCTCGCGTTTCGGCAGATGCAGGCAGTGCTTATCGTAGGCCACGATCTCCTTGCCGTCGATCACCTGCTTTAACGAGTCCAGCCGTTCCTTGCTGCAGAAGCAGTAATAGGCCTCGCCCTTTTCCACCAGCTTTTTGGCATATTCCATGTAGATGCCGGCTTTCACACGCTCACTCTGCACGTAGGGGCCCACTCCGCCGTCCTTATCCGGGCCTTCGTCATGGATCAGGCCGGTCTTTTCCAGCGTGCGGTTGATGATATCCACGGCGCCTTCTACCTGGCGTTCCTGGTCGGTATCTTCAATACGCAGCAGAAAATCACCGCCGGCGTGTTTGGCGATCAGATAAGCATACAAAGCAGTCCTTAAGTTTCCTACATGCATCCGTCCCGTGGGGCTGGGGGCGTATCTTGTGCGAATGCGTTCCATACAGCATCTCCAAAGAAAAATTTATTTTATTATTTTAGTCTCTTTAGCGGCAGACTTCAAGTATTTTTTGCGGCTTGCCGTCTATTCCTCGTCGTAGTATTCGAAGGCATGGCCATAGAGGCGGACAGTGTCGCCTTCCTGCAGACCTTTTGCCTTCAGGGCGTCCATGATGCCGCGGTCTTTCATAAATTTCTGGAAATAGATAAACCCTCGTTCGGACAGAAGGTTGGTATAGCCCAGCATTTTTTCAATGAGCGGGCCTTCGACCTTGTATTCCTTCGTCTTTTCGTCGTAGTCCACGGAATAAGGAAGGTCCTCCGGAACCGCGTCCAGCCAGTCAAAGGTCTTTTCAAAGACCTTCGGGGTCTGCGGCAGTTCCTTCAGCCTTGCCCAGACGGCATAGATCAGTTCATTCACCCCTTCGTGGGTCGCCGCCGAGATCGGAAAGACCTGGATATCGCGCGCCCTGGCCCAGGCCTTCACCCGCTCCAGATTATCACTTTCAGGATCCATGATATCGATCTTATTTGCCGCGATAATCTGGGGAAGGGCCGCGAGGTCCTCATTGTATTTTTTCAGCTCGGCGTTGATGGCTTCGATATCTTCCACCGGATCACGGCCTTCGTAGCCGGAGATGTCCACCAGATGGACCAGCAGCCTTGTCCGCTCCACATGCTTCAGGAAGTCATGCCCGAGCCCGATGCCTTCCGCCGCGCCTTCAATGAGGCCGGGGATATCCGCCATCACGAATCCGCCGCCCTCCGGCAGATCGACCACGCCGAGATTCGGCGTCAGGGTGGTAAAATGATAATCCGCGATCTTCGGACGCGCGTTGGTCACCGCGGAAAGCAGGGTGGATTTGCCCACGGACGGGTACCCCAGCAGGCCAACGTCCGCGATACATTTCAGTTCCAGCGTCACGAAGCGCTCCACGCTCGGTCCGCCGGGTTTGGCATACAGCGGCGCCTGCATGGTAGGTGTGGCAAAATTCATATTGCCGGCGCCGCCGCGGCCGCCCTTTAAAACGACCTCCCGCATATTGCCGCCGCTCATATCGGTGATGACCTTGCCGGTCTCAAAATCCTTGACGATGGTGCCTTCCGGCACACGGATGATCAGGTCTTTGCCGTCCTTGCCGGAGCGGCGTCTGGCACCGCCCTCCTGCCCGTCCTCCGCGCAGAATTTGCGCACATGACGGAAATCGGACAGCGTATTCAGCCCCGTGTCCACTTCAAAAATGATATCGCCGCCGCGGCCGCCGTTGCCGCCGTCAGGACCGCCGGCCGGAACATATTTCTCCCGGCGGAAGCTCACGTGGCCGTCGCCTCCCTTGCCGGATTTGATAAAGATCTTTGCCTGATCCGCAAACATACATACTCCTTCTGTCTGAGTGCCCTCTGCTGCCGCCTCAAGGCGCGGCAAAGGGCTGTTTTCGGTAAAAGAAAACCGGCGCTTGACGCGCCGGCCTTCCAGAGATCAGATCATTCCGCGGACTCCGCAGCCGCCTCTTCAACTCTCGGATAAACCGAGACCTGCTTGCGGTCCTTGCCGAGTCTTTCGAAACGCACCACACCGTCCGTCAGAGCGAACAGGGTGTCGTCTCCGCCGCGGCCCACATTGTTGCCGGGGTGGATCTTGGTGCCGCGCTGACGGTAAAGGATATTGCCGGCCAGCACGAACTGTCCGTCCGCACGCTTCGCGCCCAGACGCTTCGCTTCTGAATCTCTTCCGTTCTTGGTAGAGCCTACGCCTTTTTTATGAGCCATGATGTTTCCTCCTGTCCTTTCTCGCGGTCAGCGGACGATTGCGTCCACTTTGAATTCGGTAAAGAGCTGACGATGTCCCTGTTTCTTGTGATAGCCGGATTTGGCTTTGTACTTGTAAACAATGACCTTTCTGCCCTTGCCCTGCTTCGTGCAGGTCGCCTTTACACTGGCTCCCTCCACAGTGGGGTTACCTACGACCATCTCGCCGTCGCTCAGCGCGAGGACCTGATCGAACACATAGGAATCGCCTTCCGCCACGTCGATCTTCTCGACGCGGACCAGGTCGCCTTCCTGTACCTTGTACTGCTTTCCACCATTGGCAATAATCGCGTACATAAGTTCCTCCTTGAATCTAATCTCGCCGGTTTCGGTGGCCAAACGGCACTTCATACCCCGCCGTGCGGTATGCGGCACTGCCGCAGTCTGTGATACAATACACTATCATAGGCCCATTGTCAAGCTTTTTTTGCTTCACAGAGCCAGAATTTATTCGATGATTTCTTTTTCGCGAAGAACACGCAGCATTTCCTCAAGGATCGCATCTTCGTGCGGATAATCGCGCTTATTCAGCCAGATGACGTCTTTTTCCCGGCGGAACCAGGTAAGCTGGCGTTTGGCATAATGCCGGGTGTTCAGCTTGATCCGCGCCCGCGCTTCCTCCATGCTGCAGAGCCCATCCAGTGCGTCAAGGACCTCCTTATAGCCGATCGCCTGCCTGGCGGTCGTGCCAAACGGGATACCGCTTTCTTTCAGCGCTTTGACCTCCTGAACGAGCCCTTCGGCAAACATTTCATCGACCCGCAGATCGATGCGCTGATACAGTTCCTCCCGGGGCAGCATCAGCACAAAGTACGCGAAGGTATAAGGGGACAAAGCTGCTGCCTGTTCCTCATTTGCCTCGGTAATGGAGCGGCCTGTCTGCCGATGGTATTCCAGCGCGCGGATGACCCGCTTGACATTGTTCGGATGAAGCCCTTTTGCCGCAGCGGGATCCTCTGCCTGCAGCAGGCTCCACACGGCTTCTCTGCCTTCTTTTTCGGCAAGCGCCGTCAGTTCCTCCCGCAGTGCATGATCCGGATCACCTTCCGAAAAATCGATTCCTTTCAGGAAGGCCTGCAGATAAAAACCGGTCCCGCCCGCCAGGATCGGAATGCCGCCGCGTGCGAAGATCGCTTCTGCGGCATCCTGAGCTAGGCGGACAAATTCCGTCACATCAAAGGGTTCCGAAATCTCCTTGACATCCAGCAGGTGATGCGGGATCCCCCGGCGCTCATCTTCCGGCAGCTTTGCGCTGCCGATATCCATTCCCCGGTAGACCTGCATGGAATCCGCACTGATGATCTCTCCCCCTATGCGCTGCGCAAGGGAAAGAGACAGCGCGGTTTTTCCGGCCGCGGTAGGGCCAGTCAGGATGACCAGGGGTTTTTTCATCAAACGATCCTCTTGAATTTCTTTTCCAGTTCGGTCTCGCTGAAGCGGATCATGGTCGGCCGGCCGTGCGGGCAGGCATAGGGATTGTCCAGCGTGAGCAGTTCCTTAAACAGCGCTTCCGCCTCCGCAAAGGACAGCTTGTCGCCGCCTTTGACCGCTGCCTTGCAGCTCATCATGGCCACTCTGGCTTCCAGCGTCTGGTTCGGCATGCGCGTCCTGTCCTCTGCCAGTTCATCCAGCAACTCCAGAAAGACCTCCTGAGAGTCAAGACTGAACATGTTGTCGGGGATCCCGGAGACCGCGATCTCCCGTCCGCCTAAAGAACTGATCTCAAAGCCGAGCTTTTCGAAGCTTTCTTCGTAGGTTTCCAGCGTATGCTGCTGCGCGGCATTTAACGTCAGCAGCAGCGGCGGGTCAAGCTGCTGCACGGTCACGCTTTTGTCCGCAAGCGACTTCATGGTCCGCTCAAACAGGATCTTTTCGTGTACGGCGTGCTGGTCCGCGATAAGCAGCCATCCGTTCACTTCCATCAGCCAGTAGGTATCAAAGACCTGGCCGATCAGGCGGAAGTTTTCGATCTTCTGCGCAGGGCTTACGATGCGCGGATAGCTGACTTCCTCGCGAAGCATATGTTCCAGAAGTCTCCGGTCTTCCTCGGCCCGGTACTCTCCTCTGTCTTCACGGATGAGCTCCGGTCTTCCGGAGGACGCAGGAGCCACGCTTTCGGATGCAGCCGGCACAGGCCCCGCAGCGGTTCCCTCTCCGGAAGGCTTATTCCACGGTCCGTCAAAAAGGCTGGCCTGCTCCGCCTGTCTGATCACGCTTTCCCTTGCGCTGGCGATCCCGCTCTTTCCGCTATCTCCCGCTGCCTGCGCAGCCTCGCCCGCAGGCGCAGCCGTCGGTGTTTCAGCCGGTGCCGCCTGCGCTGCCTTATCTTCGGCAGGCTTCCTCTCCTGCGCAGCTTTCTCTTCTTCCGCTTTCACTTCCGGGATCAGATCCCGGGCAAAAAGGGTCTCGCGGATCGCGTGATAGACCACATCGAAGATGAGTTTTTCTTCCCGGAAGCGGACCTCCATCTTGGTCGGATGCACGTTGACGTCAAGCATGGACGCATCCATGGTCAGCTGCAGCACCGCGACCGGAAACTTATGCTGCATGGTCAGCCCGTGATAGGCCTGCTCGATCGCCCGCATCAGCAGCGGGCTTTTGATAAAGCGGCCGTTCACGAAGGTCAGCTCCATGCTCCTGTTGCCGCGGCAGAGCGTGGGCAGTCCGATATATCCGAAGACGCGGATACCCTTTTCCTCATAATTGAGCGGACGCATGAGCCCGGCGGTTTCCCGGCCGTAGAGCGTATACAGCACATCCCTCATCTGATAGGCTGCGCCGGTCTGCAGCTTCAGCCTCCCGTCAGCCGTGAGCGACATGGCAACGCCCGCGCGGGATAGGCAAAGCTGCTCCATGAGCGTCGCCACGTAGGAGGTTTCTGTCTGCGCGGATTTCAGAAATTTACGCCGCACCGGCGTATTATAGAACAGGTCCTTCACGATAAACGTGGTCCCATCGGCGGCCGGCGCAGGTTCCTGAAGCAGTACGCTGCCGCCCTCGATGACATAGCGAAAGCCGCTTTCTTCCTCCCGTGTTTTCGTCAGAAGTTCGACTCTGGCCACGGAAGCGATGCTGGAGAGCGCTTCACCGCGAAAGCCGAGCGAAGACAGGGCGAACAGATCATCCGCGTCCGTGATCTTGCTGGTCGCATGCCGCGCGAAGGCCGTGGGAACGTCTTCGGCAGGAATACCCGATCCGTTATCACTTACCCGGATCAGATCGATGCCCCCTCCGCGGATCTCAACGGCGATCTCCGTGGC
>CADCPP010000090.1 GCA_902803355.1 uncultured Lachnospiraceae bacterium
GGTCTGCGGTTCTGTTACAGGTTCCGTCGAGGGTTCGGTCTGCGGTTCCGTCGAGGGTTCAGTCTGCGGTTCCGTCGAGGGTTCCGTTACGGGCTCGCTTGAAGGTTCGGTCTGTGGCTCGGTCGAAGGCTCGGTTACAGGTTCGGTCTGCGGCTCATCTGTGGATTCCGCCTCTTCTTCATAGGTCAGATACAGCACCGTATTCAATGCAAATCGTTTGCCTGCCGAGACGGTTTTTGTTCCCGCCGCATCAGAGCTGACCTTTTTCAGCACTGCAGAAGCCTCATCACGAGGAGCTGCGCCGCTGTTTGGCTCAGCATACGCCACCGTAAAACCGGCCTGCTCCAGCTGAGCCTTTGCGTCCTTCACCGAAATACCGCTTTCAAGGACCGGCATGACTGCCATATTTTCTTTGTAAGAGAGATAGACCGTTGCGTTGATATCCAGCTTATCGCCTGCTTTAAGGCTCTTCGTTCCCTCCTGGTCACGGTAGATTCCCGTCAGCTCAGCTTTTGCTTTGTCATACGGCTCGATCCCGCCGTTTTGATTGGTCCAGCTCAGCTTAAGCCCTGCTGCCTTCAGTAGCGGCTCGGCGTCTTTCACGCTGATTCCATCAGCCATAATCGGAATATTCGCCAGATTCTCCGTATAAGTGATATACAGGACTGTGTCCATCTTGAACTTGGTACCGAATTCGGGAACAGTCTTGCCCTCTGCGTCCGTTGTTACCATATCGACCAGGGTCGCCTTGGGATCCTGCGGCGCTGCGCCTCCGTTCTTATTGGCATAAGCAACGGTAAATCCGCTTTGCTTCAGCTGCGTTTCCGCGCTTGCCACACTGAGGTCTTCCGCAAGCTTCGGGAAAACTGCTTTTGATTCCTCGTAGGTAATGTAGATCGTCTGTCCCGTAGAATAATACTTGCCGGCTTTTGCCGCGGTCTCGCAGGTCTCGTCGATCCAGAGAGACTTGACCTTCGCCTTCGAAATGTCATCCGGCTCTGCGCCGCCGTTCATATCGGAGTAGGCGTAGCTAAGCTCTGCCTCCTCCAGCGCTTCGATCGCTTTCTCTACGGTTGTGCCTTCTTTGATCGTGGGCATCTTCGATTCCACGATCATGCCCCAGTAGCGCATTTCCGGCACGGACTGCTCCAGCGTTGTGATCAGTGCCTTCGCTTCTGTTTCGTTCAGCGTCACATCTACACCGCCAAGGATATCCACCGCAGTCATGAACTGTCCGAAATTCACGCAGATGCTGCCGTCGATATGGATGCCGTACAGTTTCTCAAAGAGTTCGTACATAAACGGGAAACCGCCGATCTTGTATCCGACGTTCAGACGGTTCCAGCCGTAATCCCCTCCAATGGGCACGTACAGATCCCGAAGGAAAGAGATCATCGAGACCCTGTGTGTCTTGGGGTTGATGCTGACCAGAATCATGGAGTCGGAGCGTTCACGGGTTTCCGCAACGCGTGTATCCTGTCCTACTAGCATGATATTGATCAGATCCTCATCCTTCAGCGGGGTTGCCGTAGCCCAGGTATAGGAAACCGGATGGTCAAAAATGATCTGTTCATCATCCGCGGAAAGCGTGGCTCTGTAGGCATCTGCCTGGAAAGCCATGCGGAAAAGGCGCTCTTCCACCGGTTCTGTGGTCTCTTCCGGCTCATCGAGCGGCACGGTGGGTTCCGCGCTGCTGTCCGGTTCATCCGTTTCCTGTCCGTTCATGGATGCCCAGTACCGGGATTCATCCGCCGCGATCTCGGAAGGCGAAAGCACGCTCATGGTCGACGGATCCGGACGGTGGATCCTGTCAAGGATCATATTGATCGCAATGATACCGCCGGCGATGATCACGGCAAACACCGCCAGAATGATGGCGATGACCGTCCATGCCTTCTTTTTCTTCTTTTTTCTGCCGAACTTTCCACTACCCGGCACCATGCCATCTTCCGTTTCAGCGCTTTCTTCCATGTCATCAGCAGACCCGGGATCTTCCGCGTCTGTGTCTTCTGGCTCTGGGTTTTCTTCAGCCGCTTCTTCAGCGGCTGTATCCTGGAACACTTCCTCGATATCCTCGAGAGACAGCTCCGTATCCTCCGGATCTATGTTCCAATCGCTGATTTTCTCTGTGTCCATTCAGATTATCTCCTCTTTGGATGTTGCCGTTCCGAAAAGAATACCGCCCGGAAAGGCAAAATGTTGCAGGAAATCGCATTTTACACAATTTTTATCTCTGTGGCCATCCGACCACAGATAGTGGATTATAGCATACGGATCAAAAAAGAGCAAGTCTTTACGATGTTTTAATAATTAATGAAAAGAAAGACAAAGGAAACATCGGCAAAGACTGAGCTTTTTCTCCGTCAGGGTTTTGACGGAGCTGCGCGAATATGTTATACTGCCTTTAAATGAGTTATTCACTTACTGAATTGGCAACAGGATCCAATCAGTTCTTCTAAGGAGATGCAGATATCTATGAAACTCGGTATCGTCGGACTGCCTAACGTAGGCAAGAGCACATTGTTCAATTCCCTGACCAAGGCCGGTGCGGAGGCCGCCAACTACCCCTTCTGCACGATCGACCCGAACGTCGGCGTGGTAGAAGTGCCGGACTTTCGCTTAAAGCTTCTGGGAGATTTTTACCAGAGCAAAAAGATCACGCCTGCCGTCATCGAATTCGTCGATATCGCCGGTCTGGTGAAGGGCGCCAGCAAGGGTGAAGGGCTGGGGAACCAGTTTCTTGCCGCCATCCGTGAGGTAGACGCGATCGTCCATGTGGTGCGCTGCTTTGAGGATGACAATGTGATCCATGTTGACGGCAGCATCGATCCGCTGCGGGATATCGAGGTGATCGAACTGGAACTGATCCTGGCCGATCTGGACGTACTCACCCGCCGCATCGCCAAGACCACCCGCAGCGCCATGAATGATAAGGACGCCAAGAAAGAACTTGCCGTGCTGAAAAAGCTGGAAGCCGTGCTGAACGAAGGCAAACAGGCAAAGACCTATGAGCCGGAAAGCGATGACGAAGCCGCCTTTATTGATTCGCTGCAGCTTCTTACGGAAAAACCGGTCATCTACGCGGCAAACGTGTCCGAGGATGATCTGGCGGACGACGGGGCCTCGAATCCCAATGTGGAAAAAGTCCGCGCATTTGCGAAGGGGGAAGGCAGTGAGGTCTTTGTGATCTGCGCGTCCCTGGAAGAAGAACTGGCAGAGCTTGATGAAGAAGAAAAGAAAGAATTTCTTGCGGATCTTGGCCTTTCCTCTTCCGGCCTGGATAAACTGATCGCGGCCAGCTACCGCCTGCTCGGGCTGATGAGCTTTCTGACCGCCGGAGAGAAAGAAACACGGGCCTGGACCATCAAAAGCGGCACGAAGGCGCCCGGCGCTGCCGGAAAGATCCATTCGGATTTCGAGCGCGGCTTTATCCGCGCCGAGGTCGTGAATTATCAGGATCTGCTGAATGCGGGCTCCTATGCCGCGGCAAAAGACAAAGGGCTGGTCCGTATCGAAGGGAAGGAATATGTTATGCAGGATGGCGATGTCGTCCTCTTCCGCTTTAATGTATAGCGCGGAAATGCCCCCTCAGAACCTGAGCTTTCAAAAAATACTTGCATCCTGCAGAAAAGTATGTATAAATAGAATTGCGGGCAGATCAACAAAGGCCCGTACAGGAGGAGAACCATGGACGAAAACAAAGTGTACGACGAAGCATTAGATGAAGACGATCTTGTACTGACTCTGGAGATGGAAGACGGCACGACCGAAGACTGCGTCGTTCTGGCGATCTTCCCGATGGATGACAAGCAGTACATCGCCCTGACGCCGGTCGAACAGGCCGATTCCGAGGAAGGCGATATCTACCTTTACGGGTATACCGAAGATGAAGAAGGCAACCCTATCTTAAGCGACATCGAAGACGACGATGAATTCGAAGCCGTCTGCGACCGCTTTGATGAAGTCTGCGACGAAGAAGACTTCGAGGAGCTGTAAGTCCTTTCTGACCATCAAGGCTTCATGCGGCAAACAGTCCGGGACCGCTCTGCGGCTCCGGGCTGTTTGTTTTCTTTTATCTCAGTTCTCTCAGAAACCTGGAGGGTTCAGCTTTCCCCGACCGGGTCTTCCTTACCCAGCCAAGCCAAAGGTAGTTTCTTGCCCGTGTCATTGCCACATACAGCAGGCGCCGTTCCTCTTCAATTGCCTCTTTATCCGCAGCACTTTTATGCGGGATCACGCCCTCATTCACTTCCGGGAGGAAGACCGCGTCAAACTCCAGGCCCTTTGCGCCGTGCATCGTGCTCAGAAGGACCGCATCCGGCGCCTCCTCTTCTGCGCTTACTGACCTGTTGCCGTTTCCTCCCCTGCGTTCTTCTGCTTTTTCCCGCTTCTGCACCTTCGTGATCGCCTTTTTCCAGCTTGTCCAATCGGAAAACGCAGCGCTTTCTTCCTGCAATGCGTCCAGCGTCTCCAGGATCTGCTCCGCCTCTTCTCTGCTGCCCGCATTTTCCTCTGCCCACGCATCATAGCCGATCTTTTTCCTTACATAATCAACGGCAGCGTAGGGCTTCATCCCGGCGAGCCGCTCCAGCTGATACAGCAGCTGATCGGCCGCTTCCTGCTGGCGGGGCTTATCCGCAAGGGAAGCCAGGAGCTTTGCAGGATTGACCGGATCCTCCGTAAATGCCGCACGCGGCAGATAACGCAGCGGCCGGTTGGCGGCGCGCAAAAACAGGGCGCGGCTGAAGCTTCCGGAAGAGAGCTCCAGATACGCAAACAGATCCTTTGCCTCCGGACGGCTGCATGGATCCGGCAGAGGAGCTGCTGAGACAAACGGGATCCCCGCGCGGGCAAGCGCGGAAGGAAGGCCGGAAAAAGCGAAATTTGTCCGGCACAGCACGGCCATTTTTCCGTAATGAACGCCTCTCCTGCGCTGTTCCTGCAGGGCTTTGATCAGTTCCTCCCGTTCGCTCTTCCTGTCCGGAAAATCCCGGATCAGCGGCGGCTTGCCCCTGCCTGAGAGGCTGAAGAGCTCCTTCCGAAAACGAATCTTGTTGTGGTCGATAAGCCGCCTGCAGGGCGCAAGGATCGCTTCACTGCAGCGGTAGCAGCCGAACAGCTCATAACGCGCAGCATCGGGATAGTCTTTCACAAATTGCCCCATGATCTCCGGCGCGGCTCCGCGGAAGCGGTAGATCGACTGATCGTCATCTCCCACGACAAAAAGATTGCGCTTTGGCCCTGCCAGGAAGCGCAGCGTGTCATACTGCAGGCGGTTGATATCCTGGAACTCATCCACCAGAATATACGGGTACCTTTTCTGCCAGAGCTTCAGCACGTCCGGCTTCGTTTCCAAAAGCCGCTTTGTCCGGATCAGCATATCGTCAAAATCGACTTTGCCGCTGCTTGAAAGGCGGTCCTCATAGCTCGCAAAAATACGCCTGAACAGGGCCGTATCGCAGCATTTTGCCTGATACGAATCCAGTGCGCCGCCTCCTGCTTTAAATGCGGATAGTTCCGACACCAGGTCTCCCACAAAATCTGCTTCACGTCCTTCTTCGGCGTGTTCCGCCTGCAGCAGCTCCCTGACCCAGATCTCCTTCTGGGTCTCTCCCAGGACACTGCCGCTCTGCAGGCCTTCTTCCCGCCGTAGGATGCGGTAAAAGGCAGCATGAAAGGTCGCAAAAAAGACCGGCGCGTCCGCTTCGCCTGCAAGAGCCAGAAAACGGCTCTTCATCTCTTCCGCGGCTGCCCTGGTAAAGGTGATGACCATGATCTTTTCAGGCGGGATCTGCCGGGACCGGATCAGGTAAGCGATACGGCGCGTTAAGACCGCTGTTTTACCGGAACCAGGGCCCGCCACTACGATGGCCGGCCCTTCCCCGTGCAGGATCGCCTCCTGCTGTTTTGGATCTATTTGCATTTATTGCTGTGTTAACTTATCGATTCCCTTACGGATGCGGGCAAGCGATTCGTCCTTGCCGAGGATCTCCATGATCTCGCAGGGCCCCCCCGGCGTTACCGCCAGACCCGAGACGGCGATGCGCACCGCCCACATCGGCTGACCGATCTTGACCTGTTTCGCTTCGGAATAGGTTTTGAAGATCGTGTAGACGGCGTCGCGGTTCCAGTCACTCAACGCGGCGAACTGCGGGGCAAGCTCGGCGAGCGTTTCGCGCGCGGTCTCCGGGGTGGACTTGCTCTTCTGGTGACAGAATAGCGACACGTCGTACTCGGGGAGCTCCTTGAAGAACGCGACCTTTTCCGGGATCTCGGTCAGTTTCTCGGTACGCGCCTGAAGCAGCGCGGCGATGGCGGGGTATTTGGCTTCGAGCGGCGTTCCGGCGAGGCCGCTGAAGGCGAGCGACGCCTCCGCGA
>CADCPP010000091.1 GCA_902803355.1 uncultured Lachnospiraceae bacterium
CAGAGAACTCCCCTTGAACCACAGCAGAAAAGAAAAACTGATCATCGGCCTTCTTGCGCTTGCCGTGCTCGCGGCAGGCCTTCTTTGCCTGTTTGTCGGTTCTTCCCATATGTCCGTGGCGGAGTGCTTTGCGGCGCTGTTTGGCAAGGGAAGCGCGGCGCAGGTGCGCATCATCCGCAGCATCCGTATTCCCCGGGTGCTCGCAGCCCTCATCGCGGGCGCCGGGCTTGCGGTCTCCGGCCTCATCATGCAGACCTGCCTGAATAATCCCATGGCTTCCCCCGCGACCCTCGGTGTTTCGAATGCTGCCGTTTTCGGAGCGAACCTGTCGATCATCGCCTTTGCCGGCGGCTTTCTCTCCACCGGCCACAACGTGAACAACTACATGAGCGGGATCAACCCTTATGCGGCTTCGCTCTGTGCCTTTATCTTTGCGGCGCTGTCGATCCTGCTTATTCTGGGGCTTTGCCGCATCAGATCGTTTGATCCGGGCGCGGTGGTGCTGGCCGGGATCGCGATCGGCTCGGTCTGGACGGCGGCGACCACCATCCTCCAGTTTTATGCCACGGATGTCGGCCTTTCCGCAGCGGTCATCTGGAGCTTCGGCGACCTCGGCCGCGCGACCTACAAAACGGACCTGATCATGGCCGTGACGGTGGCCTGCGGCATCGTCTTCTTCAGTCTGATGCGCTGGCGGTACAATGCCCTTCTCTCCGGCGATACCGCGGCCAAAAGTATGGGCGTGGGCGTGGAGAGACTGCGCTTCTTCTCGATGTTTGCGGCGTCTCTCATCACCGCGGTCTGTGTGTCTTTCCTCGGCATCATCGGCTTTGTCGGGATCATCTGCCCGCATGTCGTCAAGCGCCTTCTGGGACAGGATCACCGAGTGAGCCTTCCGGCGACGGCACTTGCGGGAAGCCTGCTGCTGATCCTTTCCGATACGCTCTCCCGCAGCCTCGGAAACGGCTCCGCGCTGCCGGTCGGCGCGATCACGTCGATGCTCGGCGCGCCGTTCTTCCTGACCCTCATCTTCTCGAGAAAGGAGGGCAGACGCTGATGCTGGAGATCAAAGATCTGACATTCCGCTATTCCTCCCAGGCGCCGTCTGTCCTTGACGGCGTCTCGCTCACGCTGCCGGGCGGAGAGATCGGCATCCTACTGGGCAAAAACGGCTCCGGGAAAACGACCCTGTTTAAAACGGTCCTGGGGATCGAAAAGCCATCGTCCGGCAGCCTTCTCTTTGGCGGGGAAGATCTCCTGAAAATGAGCCGCAGGGAGCGGGCAAAACGCATCGCCTACGTCCCGCAGGATATCTGTTTCGGGGCTCTCAGTGTCTACGATACCGTTCTGACGGGCAGGATCGCACATTTTGGCCTGGCCTCGGGCAAAGAGGATGAAGCGGTCACGGAACGCGTGCTGGAGGATATGGGGCTTGCCGGCTTCGCCGGGCGAAATGTGGAAGAGCTTTCCGGCGGCGAGCGGCAGAAGATCGCGATCGCGCGGGCGCTTGCGCAGGAACCAAAGCTTCTGATCTTCGATGAGCCTACAGCGAATCTGGACATTGCGAACGAGCAGCTGATCCTCTCCGAGATCCGCCGGGTGGCGAAGGAAAAGCATATTGCGGTCCTGACCTCGCTTCACGACCTGAATGAAGCCCTTGCCCTTGGCGAGCATTTCTTCTTCATGAAGGCAGGAAAGATCGCCTATGAAGGAGGCGCAGAGATGATCACGGAAAACGTGATCCGGGACATTTTTGATGCGGACGTCCGGATCATGGATATAGAAAAGAAAAGAGTAATCATAAAGGAGTAAGAGAAAATGAAGAAGAGAGTATCTCTTGCCGCGCTGGTTCTGGCGCTGGTGATGATCCTTGGTGCCTGCGGCGGACAGACCCCCGGCAGCACCGAGGCTTCGAAGACTCAGCCGGCTGTAAGCACCCAGGCTCCCACGGAAGTTCCGACGACCAAGGCGCCGGAAACGACAGTGCCCGAGACTACTGAAGCGGTAACGACCGCCCCGGAAACGACCGAGGCTGTCCCTGCCGAGATCGAGATCGAAGACATGATCGGCCGCAAGGTCACGGTCATTCCCGGCAGCTATAAGAAGGTCGTCTGCATCGGCGCCGGCGCGCTCCGCATGTACAGCTATATCGGCGATGCGGCCCTTCTGTGCGGCGTGGAAGATATTGACAACGAGACCCTTCCGGAACGCCCGAAGATGTTCGACGGCGTGGCCAGACCTTATGTGATCGTCTATGGGGAAAGCTTTGCCAAGCTGCCTTCCTGCGGCGTAGGCGGACCTCAGGCTCAGGCGGCCGAGGCAGAGAAGATCCTTTCCTGCGAACCGGATATCGTGATCTCGGAGTATGAGGATGTGGAGAAGGAAGATGCCCTACAGGAACAGCTCGGCGTTCCGGTCATTACCCTGAAAGCCGGTCCCGGCGGTGTCTTTGACGACAATTTCTACGGAACCATGAAGCTGCTGGGCGTGATCTTCCGGGAAGAAGAGAAAGCAGAAGCGCTGGTCAGCTATATTCAGGCAGAACGCGCCGAGATCGAGAAGCGCACGGCGGATATTCCCGACGATAAGAAGCCTTCGGTCTACATCTGCGGCCTTGGCAACTGGGGCACCACCAACCATCTGATGACGGCCCAGAACTATATTGCCTTTACCGTTGCGAACATTAAAAACGTGGTGACCGATCTTGCCGCTCCCGGCATCCAGGCTATCGAAAAAGAAAAATTCACCGCTCTCGGCGAGAACATGGATATCATCATCATGGACGCTGCGGCGGTGAAGAATATCAAGCCGCTCTATGCGGAAGACCCGGCGATGTTTGACACCTGCAAGGCCTGGCTAAGCGGCGAAGTGTATCTGGAAATGGCGTACAATGCCTACTATACGAACTATGAGATCGCGTTGGTGAATACCTGGTTCATCGCAAAAAGCGTGTACCCGGATCAGTTTGCCGATATCGATATTAACGCCAAGCTGAGCGAGGTAACGGAAAAGTTCTATGGAACAGCGCTGACGGAGAAGATCAATGCCAAGCCCATGAGCTTCGGCGGCTATCAGAAGATCGATACGGAGACCTTCTTTAAATAAACTTCTCTACGGCCTTCTGGAAGTCTTCCACGGCCTTCGTGTCGCCGTCCTCAAGAGCATGGCTGATGCAGTGCGTCATGTGCTCGTTGATGATATTTTTGCCAAGGCTGCGCAGTGCGGAATTGACTGCGGACAGCTGCATCAGGACATCTGCACAGTCTTCGTCATTTTCGATCATGACCTTGACATGCTGCAGATGTCCGATCGCCTTGGCCAGGCGGTTCAACTGTTTCTTTTTCTCTTCGGGAGAGTGGTAGTGCCCGTGGGCATGATGGCCCTCCTCATGGATCTCATGGGTATGGGTGATCACGTTGCCTTCGGCATCGATATGGGTATGGGTGGAAAGCGTCATGGCTGTTACCTCGTATCCGGAAGATCGCAGCAGCGGATCCTGTCCGTGCTGCCTGATGACCGCTTCCTTCGGGAAGCGGTTTTTTTATCTTAACACAAAGCCCTGTTTCCGTCAAAATGAAATCCGCAGGCAAGGCAGACGGTGCCCCGGGACATGCCGCCTGCTGGCCTATCTCGTAATATTCTTAAGTTTTCTTAAATTTTTCTTTTAAAAAATATCCCATTATGTTACAATATCAAAAAATGAGTCCAGTGGCGGCGCTCACTCCACCATATGAGAGCCGTTCATGACAAGGGAGGAACGTGAGATCCCCGGGCTCGGGGTGCGGCAGTGTGGAGACCTGCCGTAATGCGGTGCATCCTGCGGGGATGCCGCGAGCCTGTTCCATGCGGAGGCAGAGCAGGCAGAGCTGAAACTATGGCGAACGTACAGCTGAAGAACATCAAAAAGGTCTATCCTTTCGTCAGCGGTGAGGAAAAAAAGGCAAAGAAAAAGAAAAATGACGATGCCCCGAAGAAAAAGGTGAACCTGCAGATCACGGATGAAGGCGTGGTCGCCGTGCAGGAGTTCAGTCTTGACATTGCGGACAAGGAATTTGTCGTTCTGGTCGGTCCTTCCGGCTGCGGCAAATCCACGACCCTGCGCATGGTCGCGGGTCTGGAGGAGATCACGGACGGCGAGCTCTATATCGACGGAAAGCTCATGAACGACGTGGCCCCGAAGGACAGGGATATCGCCATGGTCTTCCAGAACTACGCGCTGTATCCTCACATGACCGTATTTGAAAATATGGCCTTTTCCCTGAAACTGCAGAAGGTGCCGAAGGATGAGATCGAAAGGCGTGTGCGTGAAGCGGCGCAGATCCTGGAGATCACCGAGTATCTGCAGCGCAAGCCCAAAGCACTTTCCGGCGGCCAGAGGCAGCGCGTCGCGATCGGCCGTGCCATCGTGCGTGATCCGAAGGTCATGCTGATGGACGAACCGCTGTCAAACCTGGATGCCAAGCTGAGAAATGAGATGCGCGCGGAGATCATCAAGCTGCGTCAGCGCATCAATACCACGTTTATCTATGTGACCCATGACCAGACCGAAGCCATGACCCTGGGCGACCGCATCGTGATCATGAAGGACGGCTTTATCCAGCAGATCGGCACGCCGCAGGAGGTGTTCAACCACCCGGCGAACCTGTTTGTAGCCGGCTTTATCGGCATGCCGGTCATGAATTTCTTCGACGCAAAGCTCGTTCGCGAGGGCGACCGCTATTATACGGAACTTGGCGGAAACAGAGTGGAGCTTTCTCCGGACAAGGAAGCGCGCCTTGCGAAGATGGGTGTGCAGAGCCGGGAGGTAACGCTCGGCGTGCGTCCCGAACACACCGTCCTTGCGGATGAAGGGGTGGAAGCGCAGATCGATGTGTCGGAAATGATGGGCTCGTCGATCCACCTGCATGTGTCGGCGGAAGGCCGCGATGTGATCATCATCGTGCCGACGGCAGATGACGCGGACAGCTATGAGTCCGGAAAGAAGATCCACTTCAGCTTTTCCGGCAAGACCGCGCATGTCTTTGACAAAGAAAGCGGGAAAAATCTCGAATTCTGATCGTACAGGATGCTTTACCGTGCCTGGGACGACGACTCATCACCATTGCCGCCCGCCGGGCGGCAATGTTTGCAAAGTGGCTTTACTTAACTGATTATGCAGCAATACTGAACATTTGTGCAAAATTATCGAATGAAGTGAAAAAAATTGCCATCTGTGATATGATAAATAAAAGCAATGCAGGGAGCGGCAGAATATGAACGGATTAAAACGCAACACGGAAAAACTGTTTTCTCATGAGGGAAAACTTTTTGCTATGGCAATGGATCTTCCGCAGGTCGGGCTGGTGGACGGACTGACGGACCCGAGGGAGGTCATCCGCAGCTGCATGAACAGTGAGCTGGATGCCTTTCTGACGAATGTCGGCGTTGCTCATCTGGCAGAAGAAGAACTGCTGAAGAAAAAACTGATCCTCAGGACATCCTCCGGAGGAACGAATCTGGCAACGGAGTTCACCGGTGTGCAGAAGAACCACGTCAGTCCGGAAACGGCACTGGCCATGGGCGCAGACGCCGTGGTCATGATGATGGTCATCGGCGGCGCGGACTATGCGTCGATCCAGGACGCGGCGGCAGCTATCGATGCGTATCACCGCCTGAGCATTCCTGTGGTCGTGGAGATCCTGGCGGCAGATTACGAAAAGACCCAGACCTTCGAGATCCAGGCAAACGGCGCCAGAGTGGCGGCAGAGCTGGGAGCGGATGTGGTCAAGGCATTTTATACGGATCATTTTGAAACAGTCGTTGACAACTGCCCCGTGCCGATCATTCTGGCCGGCGGACCCAAGGGGAGTGATATTTTTGACACCGCGGCCGCTGCCGTGAAGGCAGGAGTGAAGGGCTTCTGCTTTGGGAGAAATCTGTTCCAGAGCGAAGACAAGCTGGAGCGGATTGCACGGCTTGACCGTATCCTCCGCGAGGCATAACCATGCCGGCAGCGGATCTGATGGCACTGTACCGTGTTGCGCTGCAGTATTACAAAGAAGGGAAAACGCAGGAGGAGATCAGCCGGTCGGAAAATATTTCCCGCTCTCAGGTCTCCCGCATGCTGGATAAGGCAAGAGAACAGGGCATCGTACGATTTGAGGTGACGCTGCCAAATGATCCGGATGAAGAAGCCCTGGAGGAATTCCTGATGCGTCAGCTGCGCCTTCAGCAGGTCGTGCTTTCGCCTTCGGAAGAGGGCTGGACCGCTTCCCGCACGGCCGAGGCGATCGCAGCAGCTGCGGCGGCAGAGCTTCCCCGGATGCTGAGGGGCGCGGGATCCGTCGGCGTCGGCTGGGGAGAGACCCTTTACCGCACGGCGCAGGCCCTGCAGATGAGACCGTCACTGCCCCGCAGCCTGTTTATTCCGCTGATCGGCGCAAGCGGCAGCATGAATCCCTATCTGCAGATCAACACGATCATTGACCGCCTGGCAGACAAGCTGCGCGGCGACAGCTTTTTCACCAATCTGCCGGCTTACCGGGAAAAAAACATGCCGCTTACGGCATTTGAAAACAAG
>CADCPP010000092.1 GCA_902803355.1 uncultured Lachnospiraceae bacterium
AGGGAGGAAGCACGAAATGAAAGTCAAAGGATTCTTAAAAGACGTCGGCGGGGCTTCCCGTGTCACGAAGCTGCGCCGGGAAACGATCCAGGCGGCTTCCAATGTTCCCGATCCGAAGGACCCCATCCGCGCGCTTGCGGACGCCCTCCATCCCGGTCCCGAAAGCTACCGTCTTGTGTCCGTGACGGACGCGAGCCCTACGGCAAAGACCTTCCGCTTTGAACCCGTTTCCGGCCATGTTCCGGTTTTTCAGGCCGGCCAGTATGCCTGCTTCTATTTCACGATCGGCGAAAGCGTCGTGACCCGTGCGTATTCCATTTCCTCCGCGCCTTACGAGGCCAGGCTGGAGAAGCCGTTCTTCGAGATCACGGTGCGCAAGAACCGTCCCTATTTCGTCCCGGACTATATCTACAGCGAGATGAAGATCGGCGACGAGATCAAGGTGGATCTGCCGTTTTCCGCCTTCCATGTGGATACGGTGCGCGACTCGAAGACGATCATGGGTCTTGCCGGCGGCAGCGGCATCACGCCGTTCCTGTCCATGGCCCGCGAGATCGCACACGGCACGCTTGATGCGGACCTGACCATCCTCTACGGCTCAGTGCAGCACGGCGATATCGTATGCGGCGAGGAGCTTGATCAGATCGCGGCGGCCTGCCCGCGCGTGAAGATCGTGAACATCATGTCCGATGATCCCGAGTGGGAGGGCGAAAAAGGCTTTGTCACGGAGGAGCTCATCCGCAAGTATTCGAAGGGCGACGTGACCTACTTCTTCTGCGGTCCCTGGCCGATGTTCTTCCTGGTCCAGAAGGCCTTAAAGAACATGGGGGTTCCGGACCGCCGCTTCCGTCACGAAGCGATGATGCAGCCGGCCAATGTGAAGCAGATCCCGGGCTTCCCGGAGGTCCAGATCGGCCAGATGCATAAGATCACGGTCGTGCGCGGCGTTCAGAAGGATGTGATCGACGCGAAGGCCGATGAACCGGTCGCGGTCTCGCTGGAACGTGCCGGCATCCCCATTGATGCGCACTGCCGCGGCGGCGAGTGCGGCTACTGCCGTGCCCAGCTGCTTTCCGGCAACATCTTTGTTTCACCGCTCGGCGACGGACGCCGCCGCATGGATAAGGAGATGGGATGGTTCCATTCCTGCTCCGCCTTCCCCACGAGCGATCTTGAGATCAAGATCCCGATCCTGTAAGGGAAAAGCAGGCCGCCGGCATGTTCTGCCGGCGGCCTGCTTTTTTATTGTTTTCTTTTCAGTATGATCACGGAACGCTTTTATGGCGTATCTCCATGGTTCCTTACTGCAGGTATTTTCCGATCATTTCATCGATCTTTGCGGCGTATTCCTCGGGCGCGGCGTAGGGGCCTTCAATATGCCTGACCCCCGGAAGGATGAGCTTATCCTTCGGTCCCCGGTAAAAATCATAAAGCATCGGGGCGTTCTCAGAGGGAACCGTCGGGTCGTCGGTGCCCTGAATGAAGAGGATGGGCACGGAGGCACGGGACAGATTCGGCCGGACATCGGTATCTGCCAGATCGCTTCCTGTCAGCATGCCGTGAAGGCACTTCAGCGTGCGGAAGAGTGGCGAAGCCTTCAGCAGGCTTTCCGCTTCGGCAAAGCCGCTGTCCTCAACGATGAACTTCACCTCGGGACCCAGCCGGTCACTCATTTTCATCACGCTGGCTCCGCCCAGGGAAAAGCCGTGCAGGACGATCTGCACGTCCTTTCCGGCGCGGGCTTTCAGATAATCGATCCATTTCAGCGCGTCCGCGCTCTCAAAAAGGTCAAAGCCGATGATCTCGCCTTCGCTTTCTCCGTGCGCGGTATTGTCCGGCGCAAAGACATCGAAGCCTCGGCTGTGCCAGTAATCAAGGACCATGCCGGCAGTCTCCGCGTGATCGGAGCCGTAGCCGTGCACAACGAAGGCAATGCGGCTGCCGTCGCTTCCCTCGCAGGGAAGGTAAAAGCCGGCAAGACGCTCGCCGCGGTCGGAAACGATCGACATGCGGATCTGCGGAGCGGCAAGCAGCTTTTTCTTCATGCTGTCACGCCAGGCGTAATAAGCTTCTTCGTGCGTTTTTCTTTTTCCTCTCAGACGGTTGAGAAGAGGAGAGCCGGAGCGCGTAAAGGAATAGCAGTACAGCTCGCGAAGCGCCGCGCTAAAGAGGGCAGCGCCGGCAGCCGGCAGGAGCAGCAGGGCAGACCTGCTTTTTTTATTTCGTAAAGACATCATTTCTCCTCCATTATCATGATCATAACACAAAACGGCGGAAAACGGTAGATTTCCGCGTGATCTATAAAAGCTTCTTTCCGGCAGGAAGAAGCCCCTTGCGAAGGCGCTTCGTTTATGGTATCATCTCCCGCGTGCGCCGCGCCATCCGCCGGATCCGCGCGGATGGACCAAAAGGCAGCAAGGAGAAAGCCTATGAACGACTATCTGATCGCAACTGCGTCGACAGCCGACCTGACCAGCGATTATCTGGAGGAACACAGCATTCCTTTTATCCGTTATACCTATACCGTCAACGGCATCGTTGTGGAAGATGACTGCAAAGAAAGCAGCCGGGAAGCGGTCTATAAGGGCATGCGTGCAGGCGATGAGCTACAGACCTCCATGATCACGGAACCGGTCTACTACGACTTCTTTAAAAGCCTTCTGGAGAGCGGCAAAGATGTCCTTTATCTGGATATGTCGAAAAAGATGTCGGCATCCTTCGACAACGCGCAGAAGGCAGCGGAAGCCGTGCGGAAGAAATTTCCCGGCCAGATGCTCTATGTGATGGATACGCGCTGCATCTCCGGCGGGCTGGCCGTGCTGGTCAAAAACTGCGTGCGCCTGAAGGAAGAGGGCAAAAGCTTTGACGAAGTGATCGCCTGGGGCGAGGAAAACAAGCTGAAGATCGCCCACCGCTTTACGGTGGACAATTTGAAATATTTACGGAAGAGCGGACGCGTGTCCAACGGCGCGGCGCTCCTGGGAACGCTCCTCAGCATCAAGCCGGTGCTTTACGTTCCGGACGGCGGAACGCTCGATGTGGTGCAGAAGGCCCACGGACGGAAAGCGGCGCTGAAGGCGGTCGTTGACAGCGTCTGCCATGACCTGTCTCTGATCGATCCTGCCGGCCTGTCCGTGGATATCCTGCAGGCAGACTGCCGTGAGGATGCCGAGCATGTGCGGGATGAGATCAGAAAGGCTTACCCCATGGTCGGCGAGATCGGGATCAGCACCCTGGGCGTGGTGATCGGCGCCCACTGCGGGCCGGGTTTTCTGGCTGTTCTTTACCTTTGCAGCGGGAGACGCCCGCAGTAATTCTAAAATTTTCATAATTCCCGTGTGTTTTGAACCTTGGGCCTTGCGTTTTCGGGGAAAATGGAGTATGATTTTCCTGTTATGGAGGTTTGCTCATGACAAGAACAGACGAAGACATCCTGTTGACGGATTCCATGCGGCAGAAAAAGATGACTCAGGCTGACCCGGAACGGGGTGCGGCAGAGCGTCAGGCGCATCGGGAACATCTCAAACGGATGAAGCAATATAAGAAAAAAAAGAGGCGGAAGATCATCGGCCTCGTTTTGGAATGCGTTCTGCTTTTAGTGGTCTGCGTTGGGCTTTGGGGCATCAACTTCGTGGATAAAGCGTTTGCCCGGGTGACGGAGAGCGCGAATAATGCAGCGGACAATTCACTCCCGGAGCTGGAACCCGTGGTTCCCGGAAGTGCGTCTCTTGTAGTCGAAAACGCAGACGGCAGTACTGAAGTGTATTACTATACTGTCCCGGAGACAGAAGAGCAGACCGTGGCAACGGATGCTTCGGGGGATGTGATCTCGCCGGACGATGTCACTGCGCCGGTCAGGACCGGCTATTCCACCTTCGCGATCTTCGGCGTGGACTCGCGTGATTCGCAGACGCTCGAACAGTGGACGCAGGGGGACGTTGTCATTATCGTTTCCCTGAATAACGAAACCAAGGAAGTCAGGCTCTGCTCCGTATTCCGTGACTTTGCCTTTGAATCCAATACAGACGGCGGTCTGGACAAGATCACGGATTCCTACAGCCGCTACGGCGTCAGGCATACCGTAGAAGCCATGAACCGCAATTTCGACCTGAACATTGAAGACTATGTGGTGGTCAACTGGACCGCGGTCGCGGACGTGATCGATGCCCTGGACGGGATCGATATGTACCTGACGGCGGCCGAAGCCGAGGCCATGGGCTATTATGTGTATGAAACGCAGGTGGCAACACACCGCAAATATACCGTCAAAGGGATCCCGAAGGGGGCAGACGGCGCATACCACGACGATACCTATCATCTGAACGGTGGGCAGGCGCTTTCCGTGGCGCGTATCCGTAAAGGAGTCGGAGACGACTATGCCCGTACAGCCAGGCAGAGGACCATCATCAATCTGGCCCTGCAGAAGGCGCAGACCATGAACCTGACCCAGCTCTACACCATCATCAACACGGTGCTGGACAATGTCCGCATCAGCTTTGAAAAGATGGAGGTCTTTTCTCTGGCGAAGGATGTCTTTAAATACCAGATCTCAGACACCTCCGGCTTCCCGTTCAACAGGATCGTCTTCCCGGTGGCAACGTCCATGATCTACGCGGATACCATGGTCAGCAATGTCACCCAGCTGCATGAGTTCCTGTACGGCGATGAATCGTATTCGCCTTCCAGCAATGTGAAGCGGATCGACGCCTATCAGCAGCAGGCGATCGAATATATGCGCAGCCATCAATAAAGACCAAAGCTTCACAGTTCCGGAATGATTTCATCACACTTTTCTCACAAATGCCCGCTATACTGGTCTCACAACCAGAAAAGAGCGGGCATTTGTATTTCATGTCTGATCTGTAGGGAGGAATAGGAAATGAATGATGAGTGGAATGACAACGACGAGATAAAGAATGAAGCGGGCGGAGAAGCTTCCCCTGCGCAGCAGGCGGAAAACAGCATAAATGAGGCAGAAGTCAATGCAGAAGCAGCCGCCGGGACCGAAGCGGAGAAGGCCATTGAAGAAGCAAAGGCCGTGAGCGCGGAAAGAGAGGCGGAGGAAAAGGCCCGCCGCGCCGAGGCGCGCGAAGAGGCATACCGCCTTGCCCAGGAGGCGCAGTGGAACGAACAGTACGAAAGAGCTGAGGCGGTCCGCCGCGAGAATAAAGCTCGGGAAGAAGCGGAAAAGCAGGCCCGGGCAGAGAAAAAGAACCGCAAGAAAAAAAGTCTGCGGATCACGGCTGCCGTACTGGCGATCGTCCTGCTGGTGAGCGCCGCAGGCTATGCGGCCGGAAGCATGGCCAATACCATCAGCGGGCTGAAGGCACAGGTCTCCAGCCTGGAGGATGCGCAGAATGGCACGGCGTCTCCGGAGACCAAGCCGGAGCGTCAGCACAGCGCGTCAAATGAAACTGCCTCTGCGGAATCCTCGGATGCCGGACAGAAAGCGGAAGATGAGACTCATCCTATCAGCGGCACCCCGATCGTTGAGACCGTCAAATCGCCTGAGGCGGCGGCAGCTAATCTGACCGATGTTTCCGATATCGTGGAACAGGTGCTTCCCTCCGTCGTATCCATTGGGATCACCGCAACGGTCACCTATGACAGCTACTGGGGCGGCAGCAGAGAATATGAGAGTGAAGGCGCCGGCAGCGGCATCATTATCGGCGATAACGGCGCTGAGCTCTGGATCGTGACGAACTATCACGTGATCGAGGACGCCAACACGATCACGATCAGCTTTATCGACAACGAACACGTTTCAGCTTATGTCAAGGGCACGGATAAGGACAATGATCTGGCGGTCGTCGGCGTCAAGATAGAGGACGTGAAGAGCAGCACGCTTGAGGCGATCAAGGTCATTACCATCGGCAATTCCGATGAGCTGCGGCTGGGACAGGGCGTGGTCGCCATCGGCAACGCGCTCGGCAGGGGCCAGTCCGTGACCACAGGCGTGGTGAGCGCGCTGAACCGCGAAGTCGAATTTGACGACGGCACCAAGATGTACCTGCTGCAGACCAGCGCCGCGATCAACCCGGGCAATTCGGGCGGCGCGCTGCTGAACGCGAAGGGGGAACTCGTCGGCATCAACAATGCGAAATATTCGGATACGGATGTGGAGGGCGTAGGCTTTGCGATCCCGATCTCCAGTGTGAAGGAGATCATGGAAGATCTCTCGCTCATGGAGGCCCGCCAGCCCGTATCGGATGCGGACTATCCGTATATCGGGGTCACCTTCAAGAACCTCACTTCGGCCTACATGGAAGCCTACGGCATTCCGGCCGGCGCTTATGTGTATGAAGTCGGTTCCGGCACGCCCGCAGAAAAAGCAGGCATCCTGGCCTACGACATCATTACCGCGTTAAACGGAGTGAAGATCTCAAACTATGACGATCTGGTGGAAGAGCTGCAGTATTACGCCGGCGGCACGGAGATCGAGCTGACCGTCATGCGTCTGGAACGCGGACGCTACTCCGAGACCACCATCGAGCTTACGCTTGGCTTCCGCAAGGATTATCAGCGCTAAGAGCAGCAGATAAAACAGTAAACAGAACAGCAGTGCCCCGGACGCTTCGGCGTCCGGGTTTTTTGTGAATTCGGGGGTGTTTTTTTTGCATAATGTGCTATAATTCCGTTAAGAATGAATTCTCCGGAGGAAAGAAGATGAACAAGCTGTGGGAAAAGATCAAGGCCATCCCCCGTTACGGATGGATCTGCGGCTTTCTCTATTTCGGCCTTCAGTACGGGATGTACCGCCTTGCTGACTGGATCAGCCGCCTGACGGGCACCATCAACAGGGCCTTCTGTCCCAAGATCGCGGCGATCGATGACCTGATCCCCGTGATCCCGGTCTTTGCGGTGATCTATCTGTTTTCCTATGCGTTCTGGATCTGCGGGCCCATCGCTGTTTCCCTGACCAAAAAGCGTAATTTCATCAACTATATCATCGGCCTCTCGATGGCCTATCTTGTCGGCTTTCTGATCTTTGTCTTCCTGCCGTCCTACATGGACCGCGCGGCGGAGGGCATCATTGAGATCTCGAAACAGCCGGGCATCTTCAATCAGATGCTGGCGGTCATTTATGGGGCAGACGGCAGCAACATGGCCTTCAACCTGTTCCCGTCCTACCACTGTCTGATCAGCCTGTACTGCTACCTGGGCGTCAGAAAGCAGCCGGAGATCTCGAAGGGCTTCCGGGCCTATTCCCTCATCATGACGATCCTGATCTGCGCGTCCACGGTCTTTACCAAGCAGCATTATTTCGTCGATATGCCCGCGGGACTTGGCATCTCCATCCTCTGCTACATCCTCGTGAACAAATGGGATCCGGGGACGAAGCTTGCCGGAAAAGACGCTTAAGCGGCGTTATTTGGCCCTTCACAGACTTCACAGAAAATTCAAAAAAATCCCTTGCATTGTGCGAAGGGAATTGATAGAATGATTCAGGATAAGAGATTGGTCACTCTTAAGTACATCTAAGGAGGAATGATTATGGCTTATAAAATCGGTGATAACTGCATCATGTGCGGTGCCTGCGCCGGCAACTGCCCGGTGGGCGCGATCAGCGAGGGCGACGGCAAATACGAGATCAATCCTGATCTCTGCATCGAATGCGGCGCCTGCGCCGCCGGCTGCCCGGTCGGCACGATCGATCTGGCGTAATTACCCGCAGTAAAGTCAGCCGGAAGGCTGATGATTAAGCAAAACCGCCGCACTGCGGCAGATCTGCAAAGGACGGCATAAACTGCAAAATAAGCAGCTTATGCCGTCCTTATCCATGAGAAGGCTGTGCTGCGTATGCAGGCAGCCTGAGGAAAGCAAGCGAGGAAGAAGAGATGGAATGGCTCTGTTATACGATCGACGCGCATGAGGAAGATGAAGAGGCGGTCATCGCGATGCTGTCCGCGAGGGGCATCGACAGTCTGGAGATCATTGAGGCGGACCCTCTTTCCGCAGAGGATAAGGCGGCGATGTTTCTGGAACCCGATGCCGAACTTCAGCCGGATGCGCCACTGCCTGAGGGCAGGATCAGGATCCGTTTCTATCTGCATTCCGCCCTGGATCCGGACTCACCGATCCAGGCGCAGAGTGCGGACTTTGCGGATGATTCCTACACGATCCATGACAGGAGATATTCCCCGGAGGAGATCCTGCAGATCGAACAGGCCGTGCGCAGCGGACTTGAAGAATTATCTGTGCAGGGCCTTGCCGGTGAAACGCATCTTTCTTCCGACATCTCCCGCGAGAGCGAGTGGCGGGACGCCTGGAAGCAGTATTTCAAACCCATTGAGGCAGACGGCTTTCTGATCTGCCCGGTCTGGTGCAGGCTGCCGGAAGAGACAAAAAAACGGATAGGTAAGGGAGAACTGAAGCTCCTCCTCCTGGAGCCGGGAACGGCCTTCGGAACCGGCGCGCACGCGTCGACCAGGCTCTGTCTGGACGGGATGATGGAGCAGATAAGACCAGGCGACAGCCTGCTCGATATCGGGACCGGCAGCGGGATCCTGGGAATCGCCGCTCTGCTTTTCGGCGCGGAGAGCGTGACGGCGACGGAAGTCGATCCGACCTGCTCGGCCGTGGTCGAAGAGAACCTGCGCCTGAACGGACTCGGTGATCAAAACAGCAGCCGTTTCCGGCTGCTGATCGGGGATGTTTTAACGAATGAGACGGTGCGGAGGGAGGCTGCCGGCCGCTATGATCTGATCACGGCCAATATCCTGGCGCCGGTCATCGAGCGGCTTGCCGCGGAGGGTGCTGCGGACCGCTTCATCAAGGAAGGCGGCGTCTTTGTGAGTTCCGGCATTATCGATACGAAGGTGCCGGACGTCGTGAGGGCCTTCAGGGAAAATCCCGCCTGGACCAAGGTCTCTGTGAGCTATCTCGGAGAGTGGGCTGCGGTCAGCGCGGTCAGGACGCCTTATGAAATTTAAGGACGGCTGCCGCGGAAAACAGAGCAGCAGCCTGATCAGTTTTTCCTGCGAAACAGTTTAAAGCAGGCGGGGTACGCCGCGACTTCCACAAAGAGGATGACTGCGTAGCGGCAGGTCCGGACCATCAGCGCCGCGAAGCTGCCGGAGGCAAGAAACTCGCTGTTAAAGGGCAGTTTCAGGACGATATTCAGTCCGAAGAAGAGACCGATGCCGGCAAGGGTGCGAAGGATCATCCGGGGGATGCTCCTGGTATTCTCAAAACGGATCCAGCGCTTTTCCACAAAGGCGCCGGCGTAGGTCCCGATCATCATGCCGAGAGATGTGAAGTAGTCGGTGCTCGTGCAGTAGAAGAGTCCCGGGATCGCGGTCGCGATCAGGATCAGATAGAGGACCCAGTCCTTCTTCACCGCTTTCTGCAGCCATGAGACCAGAACGATGCAGAGCAGCCCCAGCGCCCAGCCGGCCAGCACATCCGTCGGATAATGCACGCCGAGCATGAAGCGCGAGATGCCCACAAGCAGGGGGATCGCAACGGCGATCACGATAAGCGCGGCCTTGCGCTTGTACCAGGCCAGCGAGCCGTAGACCGTCACGGCATTGGAGGAGTGTCCACTGGGGAAGGAATAGCCCTGAACGAGCGGGTCCATGATGTCGCCGCTTTTATCCACGGGCTTCAGGCATTTCACTTCTTCGTGGACCATGTAAGGGCGAAGCCTGAGCGCAACGTTTTTGAGCATGGGGTTCCAGGTGCAGGCGGCAGTCAGGTTGATGCCCAGATACAGGCCCCAGCGCTTATCGATGCACCAGTAGATAAAGCCCATGATCCCGACCATCACGGTCTCTTCGCCAAGGGCGGAAACATAGGACGCGATAAACGCGCCGACGCTGCCAAGTGTCTGCTGAAGCCACGCCATCAGCTGAGGCTCCCAGGCAAAATAAAATGTATTACCCATATCAGCTCCCGCTCATCACAAGAATTTGTTTTATTATACTGCCAAATTGCGGACTTTACAAGACCTGCCGCATGGCGTAAAATACAGAAAGAAAGGCTGAGCCGCTTTAAGGCGTGCCGGTTCCGGCAGCGGATCCTTTGCGGATGGTGAAAAAGATCATGAGGGAAATCGGAGGCTATATCGAACTGGATACCTATCATCTTCCCCTGCTGCACGAGCGGGCGGTCGCCCTGAACTGCGGCAGAAATGCTTTGGCTTATCTGCTTAAAGCGCGGAAGATCGGATCGCTTCTCATCCCGAAATTCATCTGCGATTCGGTGACCGGCGTCTGCGAGCGGGAAGGCGTGCCCTACCGGTTTTATTCTGTCGGGACGGATCTTCTTCCCGCGGAACCGCTTGAGCCGAAAGAAGAGGAATGGGTCCTGTTCGTCAATTATTATTCCCAGTTTGACAACGCCACGATCGCGGAGATCGTCAAACGATATCAACGGGTGATCGTTGATCAGACACACTCGTATTTTCAGGAGCCGATTCCGGGCGTGGATACCATCTACACCTGCCGGAAATACTTCGGGGTGGCAGACGGCGCGTTTTTATATACGGACGCTGCATCGGAGAGCAGCTATCCGGTGGATGAATCCTTTGACCGCATGAATTTTCTTCTGGGACGCTATGAACGAACCGCCTCGGAGTTTTATCCGGAATATGCCGCGAATAACGAGTATTTCCGGACGCAGCCCATCAAACAGATGTCGAAACTGACCAGAAATCTGCTTCACGCGATCGATTACGAGAAGGTGAAAGCCGTCCGGGAAGAAAACTTCCGGCAGCTGCATGAAGCCTTTGCCGAGGTCAACCAGCTGAAGCTGAAAAGTGAGCCGGGAACGTTCATGTATCCGCTCATGCTGGAAGGCGGGGGTAAGATCAGAAAGCGTCTTCAGGAGAAAAAGATCTATATTCCGACGCTCTGGCCGGATGTCTTCGGATGGTGCAGTGAAGAGGAAACCGAATATCAGCTGGCAAGGGATATCCTTCCGCTGCCGATCGATCAGCGCTACGGCAGGGAAGATATGGATTACATGATCGGCATGATCAGGGAAATGATCTGAAAAACCGGATCTCTCGGGGAAAAGAGCGGAACCGGATCGTTTTTTCCCATCTTGCATTCAGGGACAAAAACGGTTAAAATATCAATGAGTTTTTTTCTGAAAGGAGAAGCTTATGAAGAAGTTTATTGAAGAATTCAAAGCATTCGCACTGAAGGGCAATATGGTCGATATGGCCATCGGCGTCATTATCGGCGGCGCGTTCACCGCTCTGGTCGGTGCCTTCACGGCCAATATCGTGAACCCGCTGATGGCTCTGATCCCCGGCGTGAACAGCCTGGACAATGCCTTAAAGATCGTGCTGAAGGAAGCGGTCCTGGGAGAAGACGGCGCTGTGGTGACCGAAGAAGTCGCCATCAAATTCGGCGCGTTCATCAGTGCCATCATCACCTTCCTGATCCTGGCTCTGATCGTTTTCATGGTCGTTAAATCGATCAATAAGCTCCGCAAGCTGGAAGAAGAGCGCAAAGCTGCTGCGGCACCTGCTCCCGAGCCGGAGGCTCCCACCACCAAGATCTGCCCGTTCTGCCAGAGCGAGATCGCCGAGGCGGCTACCCGCTGCCCGTGCTGCACGTCCGTGCTGGACAAGCCGTGATGTGAAGAGATCATCCGCAATGTAAGAAAGAAGGCCCCCGGCGGGATATGCCGGGGGCTTTTTGCGCGGGAAGAGCGCCGCGCCGGCAGGGAAGCGAGGCCGCTGACGGCAA